>JBPCTU010000605.1:0-9113 GCA_051011515.1 Acidimicrobiales bacterium | reverse complement strand
CCCCGGCTATGCGGAAGTAGTAGCTGCGAGCCATGTTGCCAACCCGCACTGCGACCGACTGGGCGGTTTTGGTGGGTATCGTCACGACGATCATGTAGGCACGCGGGAGCATCTTGGCCAGACCCATCTGCACGTCGCCGGTGCCCGGCGGCATGTCGATCAGCAGGTAATCCATCTCGCCCCATTGAACGTCTTCGAGGAAGTGCCTGACTGCCCGGTTGAGAATGAGGCCTCGCCAGTTGAGGGATGTGGACTCGTCATCGACGAGAAAACCCATCGATATGACCCTGAGGACTCCATCGCCGATACGTCGTTCGTGGGGCTTGATCTTCTTCGATCCGACCTCACCCCCGAGTCGGCCTTCGACACCGAGCATCCTGGGTACCGAAAAGCCCCAGATGTCGGCGTCCATGACTCCGACGGTGAAGCCCTTCGACGCCAAACCCGCGGCCAGGTTGACCGTGACCGAGGACTTCCCGACGCCGCCTTTACCCGACGCAACCATGATGACCTTCGTTGTCGCCGGCACCTGAGTCTCGGGTTCGTCCTGAGAGATGTTGAAACGGGCTTTGGCCATGGCGGCGGCCTTCTCTTCCTGAGTCAGCTCTGACCAGGTGATGTCGACCTTCGCGACCGACGGGTGACCTCCGACCCGTGCTCGAATATCCTTTTGGATCTGCGCCCGAAGCGGGCAGCCGGATGTGGTGAGGGCGATCTTGACTGTCACGAGCCCGTCGGGACTGATCTGGGCACCCTTGGCCATGCCGAGTTCCACGATGTCGCTGCCGAGTTCTGGGTCGACTACACCTCGTAGGAGGCCCATGACTTCCTCTTCGGTCAGGGTCTCTGTTTCGGCCATGTAGTGAATTCTAACGAGATTCACCGTGTAATCTATGAGATGTGACCGAATCGACGCCAGGCGCGCAAGCCCAGACTGCGACCGAAGCGCCGGCGCGTCTGGATGTGCTCAAGGCGCTGGGCGACAACACGCGCTACGCGATCTACCTCGAGCTCGCTCGGGCCCCTGCGCCGTTGTCCACGTCCGACATCGCCGAGACGCTCGACCTCCACGTCAATACAGTCCGGCCCCATCTCGAGCGGATGAGAGACGTCGGTTTGCTCGATGTACACACCGGCAGTACGGGTGGCGTCGGTAGGCCTCAGCACCGCTACGCGATCAACCCATCTGCACCGGCGTTGGGGTTGGAGCCGCCTCTGTTCCCGACGCTGGCCCGGATGTTGGTGAAGATGGCTGTCGAGGTTGGTGCCGACGCTGACGACGCACGTGCCGCGGGCCATGAACAAGGCCGCCACGACGCTCGCGACAAGAAGGGCGACGATGCGGCGGTCGAACTCTTCAAGGAACTGGACCGGCTGGGTTTCGACCCCCAAGTTGTGGTCGAAGAGGACCAGGTGACGCTGGGTTTCTCACATTGCCCGTTCCAGGATCTCGCCGAGGCCAACCCCGAAGTTGTCTGCGGCCTCCACCGAGGCATGGTCGAGGGTTTCGTCGGGCGGGTTGGCGGCTGTGTTGTTCAGGAATTTCGCACTCTGGTCGATCGGAATGCATGCCAGGTCGACCTGGTTGACAACTGAGATCTTCCCGGCCGCTGGTCAAGGTGGGTCGGGCCCTAGCTATAATGTCCCTACATTCCCCAAGGAGCGCCAAGTGATCACGCTGACCGAAGCAGCAACCTCCAAGGTCGATGAGCTCATCCAGGCCGAAGGCGAGGACGAGCTGGCGTTGCGCGTGGCTGTCCGGCCCGGCGGATGTTCTGGTTTCAGCTACGAGATGTACTTCGACACCGACATCGCCGACGACGACTCCACGGTGGCGTACCAGGGTGTACGGGTTGTGGTCGACCAGTCGAGCGCCATGCTTCTCGAAGGAGCCACGCTCGACTACAAGGACGGCCTGGAAGAGTCGGGGTTCGCGATCAACAACCCCAATGCTCAGCGCACCTGCGGGTGCGGACAGAGCTTCAGCTGACCTTCGCCAGCGCCTCCGCCATCTCGGTCCTGTCGAAAGCGAAGTCGAGTCGCGCCTTAACAAGACCCCCAGCGTCGGCAACCACGAAGCTCGGCTCGAAGTCCATCTGGTAGGTCTGGACGATCGGCCCGACCAAGGTCGTGAAGTCGTTCACCTCGTCCAGCCGTTCCGGTTCGGTGAAGATTTCGCCATGGACGACGTTCATCTCGGTCGGGTCCAAGTCGATCAACAGTTCGACGACGGGACCGCATATCGCTGTCCGACAGAAACCTGGAGTGGCGATCATCAAGGCGGTGGGGAGGCCGTTGCCGATCGCGTCTCGAAGGTTGACGTCGTGGAACGGGCATGGTTCGAATCGCGTGCAGATCGGGTCGTACCCGCGAGGATCGTCGAAGGTCGGGGTGTCAACAATACGAAGATCGTCGCCTGGTGCAACCAGGGGGACGTTGGAGGGTTGGGCAACGAGGAACTCGACTTGCTGGATATCTCCTCCGACGTCTACCTCGACCATGTAGCTACCAGCTGTCCCGGGTACGAACTCGAGCGGATAGTGGGGCGTAGGAATTCCCGCGTCGTGGCGTGTGGCGATGAATGTCTGAGCGGCCCCTTCCGGGTCCGTCACCAGCATCTCCACCTCGTCTGGAACACCGTTGACCGCTGGCAGTCCGTCGCCGCCGAAGAAGATGAACGGCGCCCGCTGGGGAGATCCGGAGGCGATGGTGGAAGGGAACCGAAGGCCATCGGCGAAGCCCGCCTGCAACAGCAGGAAATCATCATCGAGGTCTGGGCCTGGTACGACTGTGTCGGCAGCTTCGCTGTCTCCGCCCCCGCAAGCGGCGACGACAGCGGTCGATGCGGCAGCGACAAGAAACCCACGGCGGTTCATTCCCGAGACGGATCTGGGCGTTGGGCGATGATGAGACACCCAGGGAAATTATCCTTCCGATGGTGACTAGCGGCGGTCAGGGCCTCGAATTCGTGTTGAACGGAGAGCAAGTCGGCGTACCCGACCGCGGCTCGACGCTGCTGGAGGTATTGCGTGAGGACTTGGGAATTCGCTCGGTAAAGGACGGCTGCAGCCCACAAGGCCAGTGTGGATGTTGCACGGTCCTTGTCGACGGCCAACCTCGAGTTGCCTGCGTGACCCCGGCGCGTCGTGTTGGGAATCGTTCGGTTCAGACCGTCGAAGGTATTGAGGGCTCGGGCCGATGGGCTGAGGCGTTTGCGGCTGTGGGGGCCAGCCAGTGTGGTTTCTGCACGCCTGGCATCATCACGCGTCTCGCCGGTAGAACAGCGCGCTCCGGGCCGCTGAGCCCCGAAGCGGTTCGAGACGCCATGAAGGCACACCTGTGTCGTTGCACCGGGTGGCAAACCGTTGTCGAGGCGGCGGTCGATTGGCCCGCAGCACCCGCGCGGGACGAACAATCTGCTTCGCAACGGGCGACTTTGGAAGGCGGCAGCCACCAAGCCGTCGGGTCGCATGTGGCTTTGGGCGCCGCTGGATTCGCCGACGACGCCGCGCCCGCAGGATCGCTTGTTGCGGTCATTGGGGCCGACGGTGAGCCGGTTGTTGCCGAAACGCTGACCGAGGCCCGGGCCTTGGCGCAGAAGGTGCAGGGCCGGCGTACCACCGAGCAGACGGGACCGCCCTTGGCATTACCCGAAGGTCAGTTCGACCTGACGCTGCAGACACCGTGGGTTGATCCCGGATACCTCGAAACTGATGCCAGCTGGTGTGAACCAGGGGGAGTTCCCGCGACCCCACTCGCCAACGGGGGTGCGTTTGGCGGGAAGGCTGCCTCACCGGTCACCCGCCTCGCCCGAGAACTGGCCGACCGTCACGGCAAGGCAGTACGTGTCCTGTTTTCGCGTGAGGACACTGTTCGGTTGGGGCCGAAGCGGCCGCCGATCGCCGCCGGCATCAATGCCGATGGCAGCGGTGTGATGCGCATTGTCAGAACCGAAGGCGTCGCTGAGGCGATCGAGAGCGTTGCGCCTGGGTTGGAGGTGATAGAGGAGACCGTTGCTGGTCCACTCACGAGCGCGGCAATCCGCGGCGCGGGATGGGTTGAAGCCCTTGTTCTGCTCGCCGGGGCTACGGGTGCTCCTGTCCGAAGCCCGAACTCTGCCGAGGCGTCTGCAGAGTTCGACGGCCAGACAATCAGGGTCCAAGTGTCCTGTGGCGCCCCGTTGGACCCAGTGGTGCTTCGTTCGTATTGCATCGGCGCCGCACACATGGCATACAGCTGGGTCGTCTCGGAGTCCCTGAGCGTGAGTACCGACGGAGTTGTGCTGGATCTGACTGTGAGAAGTCTTGGCATTACTCGGGCCGTCGACACCCCCGCGATCGAAGTTCACCTGGTGGCCTCCGACGATGAACCCGTCAACGGATCCGACGCGGTGTTCGCAGCGGTGGCCGCCGAGGTCTGGCGTTACTACGGGTACCTCGCCACCTGGCCGGTTATGGGCTGACCAGATCACCACTTGGTTGCTCGGGTACCCTGACCGCCATGACAACTCCGGTGGGTCCCTATACGCCCATAGTTCGGGCTGGAGAATGGCTCGTATGCTCGGGCCAGATCGGGATTCGCGACGGCGCATTGGTCCCCGGTGACCTTCGGGCTCAACTGGACCAGGCGCTCGCCAACCTGGCCGCTCTACTCGAGACCCACGGCGCGTCCATCTCCGACATCGTGAAGACCACCGTCTTTTTGGTGGACATGGACGACTACGGCGAGATGAACGAGATTTACGAGACGTTTATGGCAACGTTTGGAGACAAGCGCCCAGCGCGGAGCGCAGTCGCAGTTGTCGGGTTGCCGTTGGGTGCAATAGTCGAGATCGAGGCCTGGGCTTACGCCCCTGGCCTCTGATTGGAAACCAAGGTTAGAGAGAGGACCCGTCCAAAATGGGTGGAACCGTTGCAATCATCGTCGTGCTGGTGGTGATCGTGCCTGTGTTGATCATGTTGACCGGGTTGGTGGCGTCCGGGCTCATGGGTTGGGTCCTCAAGCGCGACGTCGATGCCAACTACGAGGGCACGGAGCTGCTCGAGCTCAGCGAGGAATACTGACGTCCGAATGAGTCGATTGTTGGCGGGGTTGTTGACCTTTGGTCTTATCGTCGCGGGTTGCGGCGTCCTCCCAGGTACGGGCAGTGGGGGAAGCTCGACTCAGGCAGGTGACACTACGACGGCAGGTACGCCAGTGGTGTTCCCGACAACCGCTCCGACATCAACACCCACACCGGCGCCGACCCCCACGCGGGCTCCGACGGTGACGCCCCTTCCGGAGCCGACGCCAACCCCGAGCGTGAACGACTCCTACACCGGGTTGGTGGAGAGCGTTCGGGCAATCTTCTCCGCGCCGGACATCGAGGCGGCCATTGCCGAGATCGTGCCCGTGCCAATCCCGATGGCGATCCCACCCGACGCAGTGCTCGAACAGGTCGAGCTCGAGTACGGCCAGTTCTCCAAGTGGGGTCAGATCACTGGCGGGTTCCCACCTATCGACACTCCAGCCCGTGTCGCCATCAGCGTCAGCTTTCTTACTGCGGCCAACATCGAGACCCTTAGAGAAGTGTTCATCAGTGCGTTCGAAGATGCCGGGTACCTGATGGTCAGCGACAATTCGAGCCCCGGCCAGTTCGCCGATGTCTCCTTCGAGCTCAATGGCGGGTCGTTCAGCCGCGGCAAAGACGGCGAGGGGCGGCTCAACGCCCTCCAACAGGGCGAGACCAATTTCGTCCAGCTCGAGATGGACGTCGAGCTCGATCAGGACACCCAGCCGTCGATCATCGACTGGCCCTTGATCTTTCCGATGCCGTTCTCCGGAGGATTTGTCGAGTACTCGGCATCGGGGCGCACAGGCTCGGATGGCATCGAGGTTTCCTCGAGCGCCGACTGGTTGATCGGTGTTCGAGTCAGCGACGTCACCGGGGTGTTGGAGACCATGGCTGCGGAGTATCCCTCGGGGGCGTTGACTGTCGGCGAGGGTGTTACCGAGTCACCGACCTCCGAGACGTCAGTTGTGACGTTCCGGCACGTGACCGGCAGCAGTGGCTCGATAGCCGCGTTCGTGTCGAGTGAAGGCACCAACCTCGACATCATCGCGGTGTCGATGCCTGGCTGATTCACCTGCTTTGGCGGTTTGTCAGACGCCCCAACGAGACTGGCCGAAGCTGTAGCCGACGGACCTGACCGTCTGAATCAGTCCGGCGTGCTCCTCTCCTAGCTTCGCTCTCAGCCGTCGCACGTGAACATCAACTGTTCGCGCGCCGCCGTAGTAGTCGTATCCCCAGACTCGAGAGAGGAGTGTCTCCCGAGTGAAGACCCGTCCGGGGCTCGACGCGAGGAACTTGAGGAGTTCGTACTCCATGTAGGTGAGGTCGAGGGGCCGGCCGTCGATCGCCGCCTGATAGGTCTCGATGTTCAGGACGAGCTCGCCGTATTCGATCAGTTCGCTGCGGACGCTGGGCCTCCGCCGGTGGAAGAGCCGTCCGAGCCTCGCCTCGAGCTCTCGTGGTTGGAAGGGCGTCAGGCAGAAGTCATCGAAGAGGTCTTCGCGCATCTCGAGGAGGGAGAGTTGGCCGCCGTTGATCAACAACAGGACACCCTCGATCGGCTCGTTGCGTTTTCGCAACGCTCGTAGCAGGGCAAATGCGCCGTCGGGATCGCTGTCGGCGACCACTACTGCTCCCGCCCAGCCAAGGTCCTCCTCCAACTGCTCGGCCACAGCGGCGTTGGGGACGGCCTTCCACCCGAACCCGGCCAGATCGAGGCTCTGCGCCAGCTCCGGGGGAGGAGGATCGGGGAAAACGAGCAGCTGCTCCATCACCACACCCGAAGATAACGATCCAGCTCGAACGGCGTGACATGGCGTTGGTAGTCGGCCCACTCGGCCCTCTTGTTGCGCAGAAACCACTCGAAGATGTGGTCTCCCAAAGCCTCGGCTGCGAGATCGGATTCCTCCATGCGATCAAGCGCTTCGCTCAGGTTCTGGGGGAGGCGTTCGAGGCCGGCATTACGCGCGGCGTTGCGATCGAGTGTCCACATGTTTGCCTGGGCCTCGCCGGGTAGTTCGTAGCCCTTCTCGATGCCACGCAGGCCCGCAGCAAGCAACACGGAGTAGGCGAGGTAAGGGTTGGCGGCAGAGTCGAGCGCTCGATATTCGATTCGAGCCGAGCTCGCTTTACCCCGTTTGTGCACCGGCACCCTGATGAGTGCTGAGCGGTTGTTGCCGGCCCAGGACACGTATATCGGTGACTCGTAGCCGGAGACCATTCTCTTGTAGCTGTTGACCAGCTGGTTCGTGACGGCGGTCAGTTCGGGTGCATGGTGAAGCACGCCGGCCATGAACTGCTTGGCAACGATGCTCAGGCCGAGTTCATCGTCGGGGTCGTGGAATGCGTTGGTTTCGCCCTCGAACAACGACATGTGGGTGTGCATCCCCGAGCCCTGACCTTCGTCGAGCGGCTTTGGCATGAACGTGGCGTGGATCCCCGCATCGAGAGCGATCTTCCGGACGACCAAACGCAGGGTCATGATGTTGTCGGCCATGTCGAGCGTCTCGGTGTAACGCAGATCGATCTCGTGTTGGCTCGCTGAGTCCTCGTGGAACGAGTACTCGACGGGGATACCCATGGCTTCGAGCATGTGGAGGGTGCGCCGCCGCAGACTGCTGCCGACATCAAGGGTGGTCAGGTCGAAGTAGCCGGCCGAGTCGAGGGGTTGGGGATCCTCGGGGTCGGTGAAGTAGAAAAACTCCACCTCTGGAGCGGTGAAGAACGTAAACCCCTGCTTGCGGGCGGCGTCGAGATTGCGCCGCAACACCTGCCGCGGATCGCCGTCGAAGGGAGTCGAATCGAGGTTGTGGATATCGCAGAAGATGCGACCAGTCGGCTCCTCGGCGTCGGCCCAGGGCAACAGTTCGAAGCTGCCCGCGTCGGGTATCGCCAGCACGTCGCTTTCCTGGACACGACTGAATCCGTCGATAGAACTGCCGTCGAACTGCACGCCCTCCTCGAAAGCTGCTTCGAGTTCTGCCGGAGAGATCGCCAAGGACTTGAGCTGACCCAACACGTCGGTGAACCAGAGCCGGATCAATCGGACTCCGCGCTCTTCGACGGTGCGCAGGACATAGGCCTGTTGGGGTTCCATGTCTTCATTGTGCAGGTTCGGCTGGGTCCCGTCAGATCGAGGCCCGCGTGTTAACGCTGCGTTCACAAACGAGTAATAGGCGAGAAATACGGCTTGACGAGATTGGTCGCGCGCAGAGCGACGCGCAGTAGTGTCGCGGCGCTTGGCCCGAGTTCGGGTCGACAAACCTGACCGATACCTGAGTGGAGAGAGCAAGTGACCTACAGGGCTGAGTATCTATGGCTCGACGGGACCGAACCGACGCCCGAGATCCGATCAAAGACGAAGATTCTGGCCGACGGTGATGAGCCGGGAATCTGGGGTTATGACGGGTCCTCGACCAATCAGGCCACCGGTGACAACTCCGACGTCGTTCTCCAGCCGGTGTTTCAGTGTCCCGACCCTCTGAGGGGTGGAAGCAACGTCCTGGTGTTGTGTGAGACGTTCCTCACCGACACCGAAACTCCGCATCCGACGAACACTCGCTCCAAGGCTCGCGAGGCCTTCGACAAGTACGGCGACCAGGACCCGTGGTTCGGGATGGAGCAGGAGTACACAATGCTCGACATGGCCACAGGTTGGCCGGCCGGGTTCCCGCCGAACGGGTTCCCGCCTCCCCAGGGCCCTTACTACTGCGGTGTGGGAGCGGTGAAGATCCACGGACGCGACGTCGTCGAAGAACACACGACCCTGTGTATCGACGCCGGACTGGCGATCTCGGGTACGAACGCAGAGGTCATGCCGGGGCAATGGGAGTTCCAGATCGGCCCGGTGGACACCCTGGCTGTCGCCGACAATCTGTGGATCGCCCGATACCTGCTGTACCGGGTCGGTGAGCACCACAACCTCGAGATCAGCCTTGCCGCCAAACCCATGAAGGGTGACTGGAACGGTGCTGGTATGCACACCAACTTCTCGACGGCTGCGATGCGTAGCAACTACGACGCCATCACCACTGCATGTGAAGCCCTTGGCGCTCCCGGCAAG
>JBPCTU010000604.1:0-3915 GCA_051011515.1 Acidimicrobiales bacterium | reverse complement strand
AAGGGTGTGGCAATGGCGGGCCTCGCGACCCCCTTGATGCGACCCATCCTCAAAAGCGCCGACGCCATCGTCGCACCAGTGTTTCCCGCGCCGACCATCGCGCACGCATTTCCGTCGCGTACGGCCTCGGCCGCTCGAACCATCGAAGCGTCCTTCATCCGTCGAACGCTGGCTCCCGGATCGGCGTCCATGGCAATCGATTCGGATGCCGCCAAGACGGGAATGTCACCGACATCGCCCAGCTCCTCAGGCCGGCCGACCAACAAAACGGGCACGCCATCGTCGACGGCCAGACGCGCCCCCTCAACGATCGCCGCCGGCGCCTTGTCGCCGCCCATCGCATCTACAGCGACAGGCAGAGATACCGGGGACATTCAGGCTGTCAGTCGACGTCTATTGCTTCGCGGCCGTCGTACCATCCACATGAGCCGCAAACATGGTGGGGGCGACGGGCGGACCCACACCGGGGGCAGCGCGAAAGGGACGGAGAATCCAAGGTCCATGCCGAACTGCGCCGGCTGCGGCTCTTCGCCTTAGAGGTCTTCTTCTTGGGGACTGCCATGGCTCGTAATCCAGGTATTCGCGATATCGGACGCCCGGACTGGCGTCACTTCGAAGCGCTGAATCCTACCCGGTGCCGGGCTGATTTCGTTCTTCGGGTTCGAAGACCAGCTCGTCGAGCACACTCCACCTCGGGTCGCCCACTGACACCTCAGCGTCTTCGTCGCCAGTGCCCGCGGTGCCGCCCATCGCGCTTTCCACCACCGCCGGGAACTTGTCGGGAGCCGGTCCCGAGCAGTCCTCCGAACACAACGGAGCAAGCGGCAGAGCCAAGTACAGGAGTTCGCGGACCATTGGCTCGAGGTCAACGTAGTCATCGGTCAGCTCGAACGTCTCACCTTCGGTGGCCCCACGTTGGAAGATCTCGCCGATGCCGACGGTAGAAGTCCCCGCGGTCGACTCGAGACAGCGCCGGCAATCGCCACGCCAGTGAAGGTCCAAGCTGCCGGTCACCGAGAGGCTGTCCGACATCGACTCCACAACCAAGTCACCCTCGACCCGTTCCGCGTCGGCCCCCGATGTGCTCAAGTCGGTGAGCGCTTCGTCGAGATGAACGGTGCGTCTCGAACCCGGCTCGCGCAGTAACGAGACGGTCTCGACCCGGTAGCCCTCAGTTGTAGGCCCCGACTCCGCGGCGTCGCCGGAACTTTCAGACGCGGGGGTCACCGTTGTCCTGGTCGTAGAACTCCTGCGATGCGGTCTCGGCGGCTTCCGCTGGCTGAGCATTCTCGGCGGCGAGGTCCGACAACGGATCACCTTGCAGCCGCGCTCGGCCGTCGGCGACAGTCTTGAGGGTTCGCTCGAGAACAGCCTCGAAACTCCCAAGTTTCTGATCGCAGTAGTCCTCGGACTCCATCTTGAGCCGGCGGCTTTCGGTCTCGGCGGCTTCAACAACCTGGCGAGCCCGCACTTCGGAGGCCTTGACCACCTCGGTGCGCTGGACCATCCGTTCCGCTCTTGCTCGGGCCATGTCCATCAACTCATCGCCCTCGCGGCGAACTCTGGCCAAGAAGTCCTCGCGCTCCTTGAGGAGCCAGCGGGCAGCCCGAAGCTCGTCGGGCAGTCGGTTGGCGCACTCGTACAACATCTCCAGCACTTCGTCCTTGTTGATCATCGACGAAGCAGACAGAGGTACGGGTCGAGCCGCCTCGATGATGTCGGTCAGCTGGCGCAATATCCGCTCGACCTCGGGCGCTTCGTAGGGCGACGCCCTCTGCGGTTCGGGACCGGGAGACTCTTGGTCGCTCATGTTGAGGCCTTTCTGGCGAAGAAGTCGGCAACCACGGCGGGGACCAATGCATCCACCTGCTCGCCTCGAGCCGCAATCTCTCGGACGAACCGGCTGGAGATGAACGACGTGGCCGGCTCCGCCGGCATGAGCATCGTCGGAATTTCCGATACCGCCTTGTTGGTGTTGGCCATCTGGACCTCGATATCAAGATCCGACACGCCGCGTACACCCTTGACTATGACGTCGACGCCGAGGTCCCGAGCCGCATGCACGACCAAACCTGGAGCGTTCGACGTCTTGACGTTTACGAGGTGAGACAATGCCGCTGACAGCATGGCTTCGCGCTCATCGAGGTCGAAGAATCCAGTGGGTTTCTCGGGGTTGAACATGGCCACCACAACGACCTCGTCGAACACCTGGGCGAGCGTTTCCACGATATCGACATGACCCAGGTGGACTGGATCGAACGAGCCGGGATACATCGCTCGCGTCATGACGTGTGATCCTCCTGCGCACCCGGCGGAACAGACCCGTCTCGCTGGGCAGTGTTAGCAGTGTTATTGGCCGTCGACCGAGCGAACTCGTCGCTCAACCGTCGAGCAATGACGACAACGGTACCCGCATACCGCTTCTCCTTTAGAATCTCCCACCCAGGCCCTGGATCGATCGTTCGGTCGGACTCGATGACGATCACCTCCACAGAGAGGCAGTCGAGCAACTCCTCCCAGAGCTCGAACTCGTAGGGAGGGTCCAGCAGAGCAACGTCGAACTGCTTTTCCGAACGCGCGACGACCAGGCCGTCCACCTGGTTCACCTCGGATCGATCGCCCAATGCAAGGTCCTCCACGTTCTGCCGTACAGCAGCGATAGCGGCCTTGTCGCGATCGACGAACAAGCAGGAGCTTGCTCCTCGGGACAACGCCTCGAGGCCGAGCGCGCCTGAGCCGGCAAACAGATCGATGAACGAACGATCGACGACCCATCCATGACTCGACAACGAGTTGAAGAGCGCCTCGCGGACCCGATCCTTCGTGGGACGAACACCTTCGGTGGTCGGAGAAACGAGGGTACGGCCACCAACGGATCCAGAAACAATTCGCACCCGCTGGAGGGTAGCGATGCTCGGGTACCACCCGGTCCCGCCCGACGGCGCCGCCACCTAAGGTTGACGATCGTGCCCATGCCAGAACAGATCATCTGTGTCGACTGCGGTGGATTGTGCCACCTCGCAAGCCCGGAGCCCGAGAACGGATGGCGGGCGGGAGATGTGGCGTTCTACCGCTGCGAGGACTGCCTGGACCGATGGGACCTCGTCGTAGACGAGGCCGACGTGGGCGACCCGTAGCCCCGAGGAGTCAGGAGGTCTCCAGTCCGGACAGAGGCCCGGTCAAGACTTCAAGAGGTACTCGGCCTCTTCCTCGTCGAGCAGGAGGTCGATCTCGGCGATGAGATGTGGGTGGTCCGCCAGGCGCGGCGATCCGTCCACCAACTCGAACGCCACATCTCGGGCGTGCGCAACCCATTCCTTGTCCCGCCTCAGCGAAGCCAGTTTGAGATCGTTGCGCCCCTTTTGACGATCACCCATGATCGTGCCCTCACCTCGCAACTCGAGATCGACCTCGGCCAGTTCGAATCCATCGGTGGTGCGGACCAGCGCGCCCAGCCGCTCAGCAGAGTCGGACGTTGTCCCTTCTCCCACGAGATAACACGTCGACCGATGAGTGCCTCTACCGACTCGGCCGCGTAGCTGGTGGAGCTGAGCGATACCGAAACGATCCGCGTCGAGGATCACCATGAGGGTCGCGTTCGGAACGTCGACGCCCACCTCGATGACTGTGGTGGCTATCAACACGTCCAGCGCCCCCGCTCGGAACAATGCCATGACCTGTTCTTTCTCTCCCGACGGCAAGCGCCCGTGCAACAAGCCGACTCGCAAGCCTGCGAGCTCGGACCCCAACAGTCGGTCGAAGGTCTCCTGGGCCGACGCAACCTGGAGCTGAGGACTCTCCTCGATCAAGGGGCACACGACGGAACACTGGCGGCCGGCCGCCACCTCGGAACGGACAGGGTCCCAGACGCTGCCGTCAGCGTCGGATTCGCCCGTCTTCCAGACAGTCTCGATC
>JBPCTU010000603.1:0-7791 GCA_051011515.1 Acidimicrobiales bacterium | reverse complement strand
TCTTCACCGATGCGACGCGCCTGACCGGGCTCTCGGACGAAGATTCACTGTTCCTCCTCGCCGCAGGCGAGCAAATAGACCTCCGCGGGATCCTGCTCGCCGGCATCATCATCGGGACCATTGGAGTCCTCGATGACGTGACCGTGACACAGTCCGCCGCGGTGGCCGAGATCCACGAAGCCGATCCAACGATGTCGTCGGGCAGGCTCTACCGATCAGCATTGAGGGTTGGCCGCGATCACATCGGCTCGACAACCAACACGCTGGCATTCGCCTACGCAGGCGCAGCACTCCCGCTGCTCCTCGTCCTCACGCAAGCCCAACTGAACATCTCGACTGCCTTGACCAGCGAGATCATCGCTATCGAGATCGTCAGGGCCCTGGTTGGCGGCATAGGCCTGGTCGCGTCAGTCCCCATCACGACAGCTCTGGCGGCGTGGGCGGTCCATGGCGGAGGCGAGGGCCCATGTGCGCCCACCGAACCGCAGCACACCGCCGAGCCTGACACCGACCCTGACACCAACGCGGGCGATCGCTTCGACCAGCCGGGCTGAGCTCAGCCCGCATACCGCGATCGGTAGGCCTCAACAACAATCCGCGGTCCGCGCCGATCGCACTGGTGGTTGGCGCGATTTACGGTCTGGATCGACCGGTCATGGCCGGAGTCCACCTAGCCGCCGCATCGCATGCGGGCGGTGTCCTGGGCCACATCTTCGACTGCGACCGGATCAGGAATTCTGCCCGCAGACCCACAACCGTTGTCCTCCAAGTAGGCGCCCCACTCACCGGCGAGTTCGGCCCTACGTTCGCCGGCAAATCGTGCAGATTCAACGGAGTCCCAGGCCAAGAAGTCGGTGGCGCCCGCGTCCGGCGATCCCGATTCCTGCAACCAATCCTCGAACCGGTTTCCCGCGTGTTCGAAGTCCACCCGGGTGAAGTTTTCCCGCCTGTTCAAGAATGTGTAGGGAACACCAACATCAGCCAGGTTGGTCGCACCATACGTGAACCCGACATCAGTGATGCCATCAGTGGCGACCACCAACGTCACAATCGTCTCAACCGGCAAAGAACCGGCCGCCTGAATCGCGGCGTCCAAGGACTGTGTCAAACAAGAGACCGTGATCGCAGAACCGACGTTGTCGGTTACCTCGCAACTTGGTGCAGAAAGAACCGTGCCCTGACCCAGAATCCACTCCAGGACCTGTTCCCATTCATCCCTGTCGAAGTGCGCTTCATCGAAATCACCAAAGTTGTCGCGGGAAACCACGTCATCGGTGGCCAGCGTGAGCACACCATCGACGTCACCCGCGTTGAATGCCTCGAGGAAGCTGTTGCTGGTCGCCAACGCTGAATCGGCGTCAAGCGACGTTGTAACCGTCGCTCGGTCGTCGCGGTTCGCGATAAGGGCGACGAGCCCGATCACGAGCAGCACTGCTGCAGCTACCCCGATTGCGGCCGGCAATCGCCAGGCCGCCCGTTCGTCGTGGACGTCTGTCTCGGCGGACTCATGTGTATCGAGGTCGATCATGACTGCTTCTCCCAGCTGGTGGTCTTGTTGATCGATCGATGAATCACCAAGGGCCTCCGCGATCAAACGGGCACCGAGACGCTCGACGTACTCACGACTCGGCGCGCCCGGCACGGTTTCCACACTCCCCAGCAACTGCTTGACCCGATCCTCAGTCACAGCCCTGCTCCTGATAGTTGGCCTCGAGGTTGCGTCGTGCTCTGGCCAGCACGGACTCGGTCGCCTTGAGCGATCGACCCAACATTTCAGCCACTTCCCTGGTCGAGCACCCATCCAGGTAGCGCAACACCAGCGCGGCCTGTTGGGCCGCCGGTAGCCGCGCGAGCGACTCCAGCACCTGGTCGCCGGAAACGACGGCCTCCGCTGGGTCACCAATCGACAGGTCCCGATCGCGAGAGCCGACCAGACGCAGCTTGCGTTCCTTGCGGGCCTCTCTTCGCCAATGGTCGATCAGCCGATTTCGGGCCGTCTGGTACAGCCACGCCCTCGGCGGCACGGCTCCCGTGGTCCGGAACTGCCGGGCCGCCGCGAGGAAAGTGTCCTGAGTGATGTCCTCGGCGAGACCAACATCTGCGCCGCACCTGCGCAGCACAAACGCATACACCTCACCGACTTGATCGTGGTAGAGCCCAAGCAGTCCGTCGAGCGACACCTCAGCGCCAACACTGTCGACCGCGTGCGATTCATCCATCAGCTACCCAGACGAACAATTGCAGAGAAAACCCTCGCACGGCTGCCAGGAAAGCATGATCTCTTGAACAACGGCGCCATCGCGGCCAGCACGCGAGCCGATATCGCACCGTGGTGTGTCCCTGTGGCGGTCGACGTGGCACAGTGCCCCATGGCGGTCATGGATCTGCGCCCGAGCTGCGAGTGCTGCGACCGCGACCTCCCACCCGAATCCCCGGAGGCCACCATTTGCACCTTCGAGTGCACCTACTGCGCCACCTGCGCAGAAGAAATGGCATGGATTTGCAAGAACTGTGGCGGGAATCTGGTGTTGCACCCGATCCGCCCGATGGCATTATTGGACGACAACCCCGCCAGCCCAACCCGGGTCTTCAACCCGACCGGGTGTCCAGTGCACGACCCACAACCGGGAATCTCTGATGAGGGTCTCTGACGACCGACAGCAGCCCTGCACCGTCGTAGTGACTGTCGACGCAAACGTCGACGTACTCGAGGAACTGCTCGAACACGCCCAACTCGGGCTTCGGCGGTTCCCCGAGTGTGACGGGTTCGTCTCGGGCGCCCTACACATCAGCGCAGACCGCACCCGCATGATCCAATACCTGCAGTGGGAGTCGGAAGCCGCGTACATCAATTGCCGCGACGACTCCAGGTGGGACGAGTTCGAGTCAACCCGACGGTTCGCCGACCACATCTCCGCGGGACGAGCCACGCTGGACGCCCGGACATACTCTGTGGTGGCTCATTCCGGCTAAGCCAGCGCAGGTCGAAACACGACTCGACGAGTGTGCCCGGGGCGGGACTTGAACCCGCACGACCCCTTGGGGTCCGGGGGGTTTAAGCCCCCTGCGTCTGCCTATTCCGCCACCCGGGCTGGAGTCGGTCCGGGCTATAAACCAATCCAGGTCGGCCACTTGTCCGCCCACGGGTGGCTGTTGGGACGCTGCTTGCGCACGATCTTGGCGCTGCCGGCGGTGAGGTCGATCTCGAAGTCGTCGTTGCGAAGCTGATCGCCGTCGATGAGTTGGCCGTCCTCGGTGCGCCAGGCGGGCCGAGGAGCATCGACGATGTGCATGGTGTCACTCACATCTCCGAGTTTAGGCGAGGAACGCTAGTGTCGGCCCACGCCAAGCCAAGGAGCACAGATGGGACGACTGGACGACAAGGTGATTCTCATCACTGGGGCAGCACGTGGCCAAGGCGCCACCGAGGCGCGCCAGGCGGCCGGTCATGGCGCCCACGTTGTTGTCACCGACGTTCTCGACGACTTGGGCCAAGACGTTGCGGCCGAAATCGGAGGCACGTATGTACGCCTTGATGTGACCAGCTCCGGCGAGTGGAGGGACGTCGTCGAGGGCGTAGTGGCCGAACATGGCCGGATAGACGGCCTCGTGAACAACGCTGGCATCTTCCGCCACGACACGCTCCTCGAAGCCAACGAAGAGAACTTCCACTTGATCACCGAGGTCAATCAGTACGGCGTGTTCTACGGCATGGCGGCGGTGGCGCCAACCATGCGCGACCAGCGAAGCGGAAGCATCGTCAACATTTCGTCGATCGCCGGACTACGGGGGCAGAGATCGATCGCCTACGTCGCAAGCAAGTGGGCGGTTCGAGGCATGACCAAAAGCGCCGCGTCGACGATGGGCAAACACAACGTGCGGGTGAATTCGGTACACCCAGGAGCGATCGAGACCGACATGCTGTTCGACCTGGGGACCGAGACGATAGATCGATTGGTCGATGCCGTCCCGATGGGACGATCGGCCAAACCCGAAGAGGTGGGGAACGTAGTGATGTTCCTACTGTCGGACGAGTCGAGCTACGTGTCGGGCGCCGAGATCGTTGTGGACGGTGCGTTGATCGCCGGCTGATCAGGCGGCATCTGCCAGTGCTGGAAGCTCGACACACTCGATGACGGCCCACAACATGTCGCGTAGCGCACTCGCCTGATCGTCGGGGTTGACCGCCGCGAAGCCGTCGATCATGTCGGCGACAACAGCGGACCACGGTCGATCGCGTACTGCCACCGACACGATCGAGGTACCGGGGGTCTTGCGCCGTATGGTTCTGCTGACTCCGGCGACACGTGGAGGACTGCGAAACGATGGCGCTTCGAAGCCGTGACTGCGCGCCGCATCGCTGAGAGCCCGGGCCGCAGCCGCGAATCGCAGAGACCTCGCTTCCATGCAGCCATTATGCGAACGAGGTGTGACAGCGGTATCCCAAACCGCAGGCAAGCTGTGATTGTGGAAAGTGACCACAAAGTACGCTGATGCCGATGGCAGGAAGCTCTCAGCTCAACCCGGCACAGAACCAGGTACTCGAGATGCTCGGGGCCAAACCCGACAAGCGACCCGAGTTCGATACCACTCTCCGAGTTGAACTCAAGGCCGAACTCGAGGCAGCAATAGGGCACCTGGCTTCGGCGCTCCCCGCGGACGAGATCCTCTACGTCGGCAAACACCACCTGGCCCAAGTCATGGGATGCGAAACCAAGTACCTGGCCGAGCTCGAAGAGGAGTTCGAATGGAGCATCCCTCTCGCTCGCGGCACGTTGTCGCACAAGGCGATCGAGCTTTCGGTGCACTGGCGCGGAGAACCTTCGCCTCTCTCTCTTGTAGACGAGGTACTGGCCAAAGCAGAGTTCGGTGACGACAACCTCGCCCGATGGCTCCAGGGCATCGACGAAGCCGAACGGGCCGAGCTTCGAGGCGATGTAAACAACCGCGTCACTTCGTTCATGGAATGCTGGCCACCGCTCAAACGAGAATGGCGACCTGCCACCGAAACGGCGATCCGGGTCGAACTCGCGCAGAGCCAGATCATTCTGGCAGGCAAGGTGGACCTGGCGCTCGGACGGGCCAGCGGCCAAACCGCCGGCAAGGTCATTGTCGACCTCAAGACCGGGCAGTTCTCACCCAACCACCGCGATGACCTGCGCTACTACGCGCTGCTCGACGCCATTCGGGTCGGCATCCCACCGCGCCTCATCGCTACCTACTACCTGGACCAGGGCCAGTTCACTCCCGAATCGGTCACCGTGGCCCTGCTCCAATCAACCGTTGAGCGAGTCATCGACGCTGTCCATCGAATCGTGGAGATCAAGTACGCGGGCGTCGAGCCCAACCGACAACCAGGCCCCGGCTGCCGGTGGTGCCCCGTACTCACCCAATGCGAACCCGGAACAGCCTTCCTCAACGATGCCGCCGACGATTTCTGAGACAATGCCGGACATGGACACTTTGATATCCGAAGTCGACGACGCCGGCATCGCCACCCTCACCCTCGACGATCCAGACAGACGCAACACCATCAGCCTGCGTATGTGTGACGAAATCGTCGACGAGATGGAACGGCTCGAGAACTCGGGCGGCGCAAGAGCCGTCATCGTCACCGGTGCCGGCAAAGGTTTCTGCGCCGGAGCAGACCTGGGTGACCTACTCACTGCGCGAGAACGCGACAACATCCACGACATCTACCGCGGCTTTCTACGGATAGCTCACTCACCCCTTCCTGTCGTCGCGGCCGTCAACGGAGCCGCGGTCGGCGCCGGGATGAACATGGCTCTAGCCGCCGACGTCATAGTGGCGGCGGAGAGTGCCAAGTTCGACAGCCGATTCCTACAGATCGGCATCCATCCTGGCGGCGGCCACACCTGGCGATTGCTCAACAAGACCAACGAGCAGGTCGTGCGGGCCATGGTCCTGTTCGGAGAGGTCCTCGATGGTCAACGAGCGGCCGAGGTCGGTTTGGCATGGCGTTGCGTGCCCGATGCCGAGCTGATGGGCTCGGCCAGACAACTGGCGGAAAGGGCGGCATCCTTCCCGCCACGACTTCAACGACTCACCAAGACCGCCATGGCCGAGCTTCCGAACATCGACACCTCCCCAGCCGCCGTCGAACACGAGGTCAAGCCCCAGCTGACTTCGATGGGCTACCCGGAGTTCCAAGACCTCGTGGCCAAACTCCAATCCCAGATCTCTTCGCCAGACTGAAGCGAGTCAGGTCTCTACAGCCACTGCGCGACTAGCTCGTCGCCACGCACGGTCCACTCCTCGGCGGTGATCGCATAACGGACGTGGTCCTCCCATGCGCCGTATATCTCGAGGTACCGCACCGCGACCCCTTCCTCGCGAATGTCCAATTTCTCGACAACACGCCGGCTCGCGGTGTTCCGCGGGATGATCGCGATCTGGAGCCGATGGAGCTCCAGCTCTTCGAACCCGAACCGAATCGCGGTCACCAATGCCTCGGGCGTATACCCCTGCCCGGCATGACGCTCATCGATCCAGTACCCGATGTAACAGTTCTGGAATGGGCCCCTCTGCACCGAGGAAAGATTCATCTCGCCGATGAACTCGTCGTCTACGAAGATGCCAAAGCCGAATCCGGTGCCGAGGTGGCGTTCGCGCTCCCGGGCATTACATCTCGCAGCGAACGCATGGCGGTCGTTGACCACATCGGGGCTGCCCGACGGGCGACTCGGCTCCCACTTCACGAGCCAGTCGGTGTTGCGAGTACGGACCTCTCGCCATTGGGCGAAGTCGGACGGTGCCAGCGGTCGCAACACGACACGCCGGCCCCGCAGATTCGGATTGGTCTCCCGAACCGTCGATCGTCCTCTCCCCAGCCGCATGGCGCGACCATACTCCCCACTTTGGCGCAACTCATCTCGGCGACCCATGGCGTGGGGCGGCGACCCGAGAACGCTGTTCAGAGCTGGCTCATCACTAAACCATCGAGGATGTCCGACTCGCTCACCAGACAGTTCGCGAAATCGAGTTGTCGCATCGTCTTGGCCAGGATGCTCACCCCGGCGACGATCACGTCGACACGACCGGAAACCATCCCTGGATTGGCGAGCCTCTCGTCCCGGGTCTCGGTGGCCAAGGTGCGGAATACGTCTTCGACCGCCGACTTCGAGAGCTCGAAATGGTGGATCCGATCCCGGTCGTAGGGTTCCAACCCCAGCTCCACCGCTGCAGTCGTTGTCACAGTTCCGGCTACCCCAACCAACGTCGTTGCACTAGATGCCAAGGGGATCGAGGCAACCACGTCATCGAGATACAACTCCACCATCGATAGACAGGCAACCAACTCCTCCGGACGAACGGGATCGTGCTCGATGAATTTCTCGGTCAGCCGCACTGCGCCCATATCGGTGGAGATCGCACCGTCGCACGACGTCAGGCCGTACGCGAACTCGGTGGAGCCCCCACCGATGTCGATGACGAGAAACGGCCCCCGAGACGGGTCCAGCCCGGCGGTGGCCCCTGCAAAAGAGAGATGAGCCTCCTCGTCGCCTGAAATCAACTCAGGGCGCGAGTCCATGACTGCTTCGACCAGGTCGAACAGATCCTCGCGATTTCGGGCATCACGTGCGGCCGATGTCGCCGACATCCGCAACGATTCGACTTGGTGCTGATCCAGGATTTCCCGATAGCTCTGGAGGCGTTCGACCACTCGACCTATCGCATCGCGATGAAGAACACCGGTTGCGTCGACGTCTTGACCCATTCGGGTGATGTGGCTCTCGCGGGCGACAGTCTCGAGTTGTCCCGGCGGAACCG
>JBPCTU010000602.1:0-2806 GCA_051011515.1 Acidimicrobiales bacterium | reverse complement strand
GCAATGCTCAATTCACCCTGCGTGGTCTCGTTTTCCATGTAGCTGTGGCACAGCACTTCGCCGGGAGTGTTGTGCCACTAGGCGGTGTCGGCATTGATGTTTCCGAGTTGGTCTAGGGTCGGCTGTTCGAAGGGCGATGCGGTCTTGGTGTCAGGATCTATCTAAGTTTTCGGGTGGCCCGTCAACCCAGTCGTGGCGAACGAACAAGGCGTCCTGAACGTTGACAACCACTTTGCCGACCAAGGTCTGGCCGTCGAAAACCATCTCGATTGGGAATACGTACGTCCCGTCATCGAGCTCCTCGATTGGACCAGTTCGCCGCGACTCGGTGACTAGCTCGCCCCATTGCTCTACATGCTGAGCGATGCTGTCGCTTCCGACGTGTTCTCGCCCGAGCGTGTCAACGAAGACGCCATCAGCGGCGAAGATCGTGGCAATCGAGGTCGCGTCGTTTTCGACCCATGCTGCGGCAAGGTCGTCAGCCAGTCGTTCGACTGTCTCGATTTCTGATTTTTCACTACCGCCGCACCCAATCACCGCCAAACCCACCAAGAGAATGGCCACTCTGTGGCTGAGCTTCGCCTGCCATCGGTTCATCAGCAGCCCCGTCGTCTGGACACTGGACCCGTCTCAGCTAGCTTCTCGCCCTCCAACGGCGCCAACTAGAGCCCAAGGTCATCCTCGGCGCTGTGCAACGAAGGCCACTCAGCCATGGTTTCGCAACGACCCGATAAGGTCCCTGCGTCCGGCGCTCCCGATGCGCAACACTGCGGCATCACGACTAGCGCACGCGATAACACCGGCTAGGGGGGTTCGGCAACCACGCGACGTGGTCACCCGGCTCGGCCACAGGCCGAGAAGACCGAACTTTCCGGCCGGTGCACCAGAGCACGGCGGCACACGGACGACCCGGGTCTGTCAGGTGATTGGTGTAACTGGTCTGGCGTCTCTTGTTCTGGTTGCTGGTTGTGATGCTAGAAGAGTCTCCCTTCGAAGGTGATGGCGAAGGCGTTGAGTGCGGGCTTCCAGCGGTTCATCCAACGTTCCTGGCCCGAGCCGGTCGGGTCCAACGATCGAACGACGAGGTAGAGACATTTCATGGCTGCCTGCTCGTTGGGGAAGTGTCCTCGGGCTCGGGTGGCCCGCCGGAAGCGGGCGTTCAACGATTCGATGGCGTTGGTGGAGTAGATCACCCGCCGGATCTCGGGTGAGTAGTCCAGGAACGGCACGAACTCCGACCAGGCGTTAGCCCACAGGCTCTTGATGGCCGGATACTGCTGACCCCACTTCGCGTCGAAGTCGACCAACCGCTCAGCGGCGTCGGCCTCGTTGATGGCTGTGTAGACCGGTCGGAGGTCCTTGGCCATGGCGTCCCAGTCCCGCCGAGAAGCCAGCCGGAACGTGTTGCGGATCAGGTGCAGGACACAGGTCTGGATCACGGCTTGAGGCCAGGTCGCCTCGATCGCGTCCGGGAGCCCCTTCAAGCCATCGCAGACCACGATGCAGACATCATCGGTGCCCCGGTTCTTGATCTCGGTCAACACCGCCAGCCAATACTTGGCCCCCTCGCCACCGGTTCCGACCCACAACCCGAGGATGTCTCGTTTGCCGTCAACAGTGACCCCGATAGCGGTATAGACCGGACGGTTGGCGACCTGGCCATCGCGGATCTTGACCACGATGGCATCGATGAACACCACCGGGTAGACCCGATCCAGGGGGCGGTTGACCCACTCCGCCATGTCGTCCAGGACTCGGTCGGTGATCTTCGAGACCGTTTCCCGACTGACGTCGGTGCCGTAGGTTTCTGCCAGATGGGCTTGGACCTCGCCGGTGGTGAGACCCTTCGCGACCAGTGAGATGATCATCGAGTCGACCCCACCGAGACGACGTTGACGTTTGCGGACGGTCTTTGGTTCGAACGTGCCCTCTCTGTCGCGGGGTGTGTCGATCTCGACCGGGCCGACCTCGGTGATCACCGTCTTGGGTCTCGTGCCGTTCCGGGAGTTGGCACCGTTTCGGCCCTCCGGTGCGTGTTTGTCGTAGCCGAGATGTTCTTCCATCTCGACCTCGAGCCCGGTCTCCAAAACCTGTTTGGTCAACTGACCCAACAAGCCATCAGGGCCGACCAGGTCGATCCCATCGGCCCGGGCCTGCTCGACGAGCTGCTCAGCGATCGTCGGATCAATCTGAGATGGGAGCTGGAGCTCCCGCGAGTCCTTCTTCTTCGGTGCCACCTCGACACCATCATGCTCTATCACTGCCTGTCCTTCCGGCCGAACCAACGGTTCAGCGTTTCAGGCCAGACCAGTTACACCGCGGACCTGACAGTCCCCCCTGCTCATCGCCGGAATGCCGGTGAGTGGTGTGGTCGCCTGTCGGGTTGGGTCGCTCAGGTCTTGTCGGTCAGTTGGCGGCGATGCGTTCGCTTTCGCGTTGGAGATCCTCGACGAGACCGTTCATGCCCTTTCGCATCTGCTTGCCCGTTGAGCCTTTGACGGTCCGGCCTAGGCGGTTGGGGGTGTAGTTGTAGTGCAATGTCAGCTGGGTGCCGCCCTGGTGTTCGGTGATCCTGAAGTCTGCGACGGCGTTGGATATCGGCAGTTTGAAGGTTTCGTAGAGGTTCACGGTCATGCGTTCGTTGGGGATGTAGGTGTCGATGCGTTCGTTGACGCCGCCGATGGGGGCAAAGTCACAATGTCGCGTTGACCCCTCGCCGACCGGGCCGTCGGAGGTCAGCGCTGAGCGTTTGACGCCGGGGCTCCACTGGGCGATGTTTCCAAAGTTGTCGAGGACCTCCCACACG
>JBPCTU010000601.1:0-7238 GCA_051011515.1 Acidimicrobiales bacterium | reverse complement strand
GATCTGTTCAAGGATCGGCATGCGATCTACGACTGCCTGATCGGCCACGCACGAGGTCTCGACCGTCGCGATCCAGCGTTGATCATGAGCGCGTATCACCCCGACGCCACCGAAGACCATGGAGCCTTCTCCGGCTCGGCGTCAGGATTTGTTGCGTTCATCTTCGAGTTCTACGACTCGATCGGCGTGTGGCAGACGACGCACCGGGTGAATCAATCCCTCATCGAGTTCGATGGCCCTGACACTGCTTCGGTTGAAACGTACACGCTCGATTTCCTCGATACCGACACCGAAAGCGGCAAGGTAGCGAGAACGATCGGGGGTCGGTACCTCGACCGGTTCGAACGCCGCGCTGGCGAGTGGAAGATCGCTCACCGCAGCTATGTCATGGACTGGAACCGGAACGAGTCGTCAGCAGTCGACATGGACGGCATGTATTTCGGCGACTTGGCCCGGGGCCGGCGCGACACCGAGGACAAGTCGTACTCGTTCTTGTCTAGTCAGCTGTGACATCAGCGGGGCCGGACGGGTTGCCATCGGCGGTGGCCCAGCCGTTTCCGCCCTGAGTCTCCCCGAGCCAGGTCTTGAACAGCTCGTAAATTGATCGGGCGCCCACGAGCGGTTCGGTCGGTTGAGTGAGGTTCGTCGGAGCGAGCACGAACGGGTGGCTCTGCTTCCCGCCGAGACCGCCGTGGAATCCGATGAGCTCCTCGAACGCTGCGCCTTCGTCGGCTTCGGGGTCATAGAAGCTGTTGACGAGCAAGTCGGGACAGTTCGTGAAGCTGCTGGTGCGGCGCAGGTGATGCGCAGTATTGGGCCCGAACGGTGTCAGAGGGTCAGACCCTTCGATTACGTCGCCATCGAGTTGATGGACCCCGTCGGGGCCCAAAACGATGTCTCCGAGAGCTTCGTCGCGCACGAGGATGAGCCCAATGCCTGGGTGCCTCCGAAGGCCCTCGATGAGGCCCGGGAAGGCCGCGTCGATTTGCTGGCGGCTTGCTCGCCCTTCGATCGATGCGAATGAAACCAGCCCAAGGTTGCCCGAGGCGAGAACGATGATGTCGTCATCGACATCGACGGTCCGTTCGGTGGCCGGGCCCAGAGCGACCTCGCCCTCGTCGGTCTTGTTCTTCGTAGCCCGCTTCACGGCTTTGCCGAGAGTGGATGGGTCATCGGAAGCGTCAGTGAGAAGGCCGTTGAGGTTGTTCCAGCCCTCTTCGGCCAGCACCGGCGCAGTTACATCGGTATTCGCCAGTCGTTGCACGACGGCTTCGAGGGTCTCGTCGTATCGCTGCTTGAACGTCTCGCCCTGGGTTTGCCCGTGGTCAGCCAGGATCACTACGTAGTAGGGGCGAGGTGCGTCGGCGACGACCGTAAGCAGTCTCTCCAGCTGGTCGTCGGTCCGTTTCAGGGTGTCGAGCGCGTCGGGAGCTTTGATCCCGGAGTGGTGAGCGACCTCGTCGTAACCGACGAGATCGGCATACGCGGCGGGTACTCCTCGGGCGATGTCGGCGACGAGCACGGCCCATGTGATCTCGGCCAGAGCGACCGTCGTGCCGGCCCTCAGGAGCGGGTAGACACCGCCGCGATGGCCGAGTGGCTTCACGCCCGACTTGCGGGCCCGGCGGTAGGCGCGTCGCTCGCGAACGATGTCGACAACCATGAGGATCAGCACCCTGAAGAACGTGTATGGCGTGGAAACGACATACAGGAAACGGTCCCGCCCGCCGCCCGATGACCCCGATAGCGAGCTGAAGGTGAACATCGAATCATCGGCGTCGCCGGTGAACACGTTGGCTCGTGATGCCCCGCCACCCACGAGAAGGCCATGACCGCTGGACTGTTGGGCTTCGATGTCGGCCGCGTCCTTCGGCCGGTTCGTGACCATAATGCGACCGCTGTCCTTCTCGTACCAGCGGAACGCCGGCATGTTCTGATTGTCACCCAGGAGAATTCCGGCCTGCATTGCGCCGGTCTGGGATGACAGATCACATTCCCAAGGGACTATGCGGTGGGTGCCTCCGTCTACGAGTCGTGCCAGGAAGGGGGCGTGGCCGGATTGAATTGCGCCAGAGAGTACGTCGTGACCGAGCCCGTCGATTTGAATGAAGAGGAACCCGGGAACGTCGGTGTGGGTCGTGGTGTCGGTTCGCTTGAGTACGCGGCGCGCAACCTGGCTACGCCAGATGTGGTCGTTGTCGACGTCGAGCATGCCGCCCACGAAGATGTTGACCGCCGTCAGAACCAGAGCGATGGCGAGCGCGGTCCAGAACGACGCGATCTCGATGCCTTCCACGATGGCCGCGGCGACGACAATGAAGGCCGCGTTGAGGACGAAGGTGAACAGGCCGATCGTCCAGATGACCAATGGCAAGGTGACCCGAATCACGAAGGGCCACACGAGTGCGTTCAACAGCGACAGCACGACGATCATCGCAAAGGCAGTCCAGAACCCGTCGATGGTGAGCCCATCGAGCAGCCAGGCGAGGAGCACCAAACAAGACGCCTGCACAAGTCCTAGGACGACCATGCGCACGAGCCGCAGCGAGTCACTCGGAGGATCGACCGGCAGATCCGGCGGGACCGGGCGGGTTTCGGTCATCAAGAGTCCTTTGGTTTGAGCATCATCATTCCGACTCGGGTTACCTGGCACACCAACTCGTTGTGTTGGTTGTAGCCGCGGTGCTCGAACCACACAATCCCGGCGTCGTCGCGACTCGAGGACAGACGTTTTTCCAGGATGGTCGTCTCGGCGCGCAATGTGTCGCCATGGAACACAGGGTTGGGGAACTCGACCTTGTCGTAGCCGAGGTTGCCGAGGGTGGTCTTGAACGTCGTGTCGGGAACAGACATCCCACCGATCAGAGCCAGGGTGAAGAGGCTGTTCATCACCCTTTGGCCGTGGGCTGTGGTTTTCGCGAACTCTTCGTCGAGATGAAGTGGCTGGACGTTCATGGTGAGCGACGTGAACAAGATGTTGTCCATTTCGGTAACGGTTCGAGCGAGGTCGTGGATGAATGTCGCACCAACCTCTAGCTCCTCGTAGTACTTGCCGTTCATGAGGTTCCCTCTGAGGGGTCGTCGGTGGTGAGTGACTCGGCCGTGGCCAGGAACTCGCGCGAGGTTGCGGCGTGCGCGATGTCGATGTGTTCTCCTTGGTACAGGAGGGCGGCGCGGCCATCGGCCTCCGCCTGTTCGAAGGCCGCGACCAGACCCCGATGGAAGTCGATCTGAGCCTGGGTCGGCGTGAACACGTCGTTGATCGTGGACACGTGGGTGGGATGGATGGCGATCATTCCTCGAAAGCCGAGCGTGCGGCCTTGTTGAGCGAAGGCATGCAGCCCGTCGAGGTCTGCTACGTCCTCCCACAACCCGGTGATGGCGTGTACGCGGCTGGCACGGCATGCGAGCAGCACCCGGCTTCTTATGTAGAGGCTCTCTTGGCCTTCTGGCGTCCATTCGAATCCGACCTCGCGTGCGATGTCTGCGCGCCGCGCCGTCGCACCAACGACCGCTCCGATCCGCCCAGAAGCGCTGGCGATGTCGGGCACATTCTGAAGCGCCATGGCGGTCTCGGTGGGCACCATCATCTCCAAACCGGTTGCGCCACCGACATGTTCGGCATGATCGAGGAGCGCGTCGAACCGGTGGACGTCTGCTGGCGTCTCGATCTTGGGGGGAAAGATTCCGTCGAGGCCGGGTCGCACGACGGCTGCCAGATCTGATCCGGTCGTCTTGGTGGCGAGACCATTTGGTCGCACCAGCAGGCCGATCTCATGGCCGCCGGCTCGAACTCGGTCGATGGATTCGGCAACGGTGCTTCGAGCCTCCACCTTGTCGGCTTCGGGCACAGAGTCCTCGAGGTCGAGCACGATGGCGTCAGCCCCCGACGCAATGCCCTTGTCAACAAGATCCGCCCGATGGCCGGGCATGAACAGGACGCTGCGGTAGAGCTTCATCGGTCCGGGTCCATGACGACAACTGTGGCATCAACGGCGACTGCCCCGGAGCTGCCGACGAGCACCGGGTTCAGATCTACCGTTTCCACCCAGTCGCGTCCGGCGTCGATGAAGCTGCTCACTTGCTCAACGATCGCCGCGAATGCCTGGATATCAGGCGTCTCTCCACGCGACCCAGCCAAGATCGGCCATGAGCGTAGACAGCGCAGAGCGCAGGCGATCTCAGGTGGGCTTGCTGGGGCGGCCAAGAACCGGACGTCGGCCTCCTGTTCGGCGTGGATCCCGCCCGTTCCAATCATCACGAGGGGCCCGAACGTGGCGTCCGCCATCGCTCCGACGATCATCTCTATGCCGTGATGGCGACGTCCGACCAGATAACCCTGAACAGCCAGGTCGTGGTCGGTGGCGGCTTTGTCGAACTCCCGAAGAAGATCGTCAACTTGGTTGACGGTCACACCTACCCGCACAAGCCCGAGCTCGGTCTTGTGCACCAGGCCCCCGGCAACCAGCTTGACGACCGCATCTCCGCCCAAGCGGTCGACGGCCTCTTTCACTTCGGTCCCGCCGGGGACCATCACCTCATCAGCAAACGGCACTCCCGCCTCGGCCAACAACTGTTTCGATCGGTACTCGTCGAGTGGTCCGGCCTGGAGCGGTCGTTCTATGTGCATCCCCTTGCGATGCTCCCACGGACCGACGTGGTCCATGTCGTGATGCCACGTGGTTAGACCGGCTAGGGCGTCGACCCCCTCATCGGTCGTTTCGAAGGAGGGAACCGCCGCATTGCGCAACAGTCTTTCGGCATCTTCGGTCATCGGGCCCGCCGACCACGAACAGATCACCGTTGGTTTGGGTGAGGCTTCAGCGGCGGCAATGAACGATGGCAGGAGCTGCTCGGCGTCATGGGTGCTCCAAGTGGGGGTGTTGATCGACAAGCTGTCGAAGTTGTCGTCGTTGCAGAACGTTTCGACAACCGATCGGGCGTACTCCGGGTCACCGATTACCTGGCCCGTCGCATCGAACGGGTTGCCGGGCACCGCGAACCGGACGAGCTCGTCGAGGCGTGACGCCGTTGAAGGGGTAGGCATCGGAAACTCGAGACCCTTGGGCGTTGCCCGGTCGGCGAAGTACGACGATTCACCGCCGCTGACCGTGAAGACGCCAACTCGTGGCCCGGCAGGCCGCGGCACGGTGGCCAGGAGGTGCGACACATTGAGTAGTTCGTCGAGGCTGTTGACCTCGAGCACCCCCGCTTGGCGCAGGACGCCGGTGTATACCTCGGGCTCGCCTGCCAGCGCGCCCGTGTGGCTCGCGACAGAGCGTTGTCCGACCGCGGAGCGTCCGACTTTGAGGGCAACGATCGGTTTCCCTGCGCCGTGCGCGCGCCTGGCTGCCACCAAGAAGCGCCGCCCGTCGTTGAGGCGTTCCATGAAGAGCGCGATCACCTGCGTCTTCTCGTCGTCGACCAACGCGTCAACCATTTCCGCCAGGTCGATGTCGGCCTCGTTGCCGAGAGTGAACAGGGCGCGGATGCCAACACCTCGGCCTTGGGCGCGGTTGAACAGATTGACCGCCATACCGCCTGAGTGGCTGATGAGGGTCACATCTCCCGGTGTGTGGTCGTAAGTGATGTTGTAGGTGGCCACCGATACGTAGTTGTCGGCCACGTTGAGCGTGCCGGTGCAGTTGGGGCCTATCAGTCGGCATCCACCTTGCGCGGCCGTGGCGGCAAGTTCCGATTGCAGGTGTGCACCCTCTTCGCCGAGTTCACTGAACCCAGCGGTGCACACCGTGACCGCAGGGATGCCTCGTGCCGCGCATTGCTCCACGGCGTCGGGGACCAGCGCAGCACTCACGAGGATGATGGCCGCGTCGAGTTCGTCGTCGATATCGGCGATGCTCGCGTAGGTGGGATGAGACCCGATTGTGTCGCGGTTCGGGTTCACCAGATGCATGCGCCCCCCATAACCGGTTCGCTCGAGGTTGACCCAGGCTCTGCCGGCCATCCCGGCAACGTTTGCCGATGCCCCGATGATCGCTACCGAGCGCGGGTTCACGAACTTCTCGAGCAGATCGCGGTCGAGAGGTGCCTTGAGACTGTGGCCGTTCGCCATGTCAGTAGGACTTGGGTAGGCCCATGACCTTGCCGGCGACGTAATTGAGCACCATCTCCTGGCTGACAGGGGCGATGCGGAGCAACCGGGCTTCGCGGAAGTAACGCTCGACGTGGTACTCGCGGGCATAGCCGTAGCCCCCGTGCGTCTGCACCGCGACGTCGGCAGCAAAAAAGCCCGCCTCGGCGGAGAGGAACTTCGCCGTATTCGCTTCCTTGCCACAGGCCAGCCCCTGGTCGAACAACCAGGCGGCCTTCTGGGCCATCAGTTCGGCCGCATCAAGGCGCATCTGCGCCTCGGCGATCGGGTGCTGGACTGCCTGGTTCTGGCCGATCGGGCGGTCGAACACCACACGTTCTTTGGCGTAGTCGACGGCCCGACGAAGCGCGGCTCTTCCGATTCCGAGAGCCGCGTTCGCGGCCAGGACGCGTTCGGCATTGAGGCCGGTGAGGATGACGCTGAACCCATCGTCGGGTGTACCGACCACGTCCTCGTCGGCAACGAACAAGTCGTCGATGAACAGCTCGTTCGTGTCGACCGCGTGGCGGCCCAGCTTCGGAATCTCGCGAATGTCCACGCAGTCGCGGTCGATCGGTGCGAACAGCACCGACATTCCGTCGGTTGGCCTCTGAACCTGGTCTCGGGGAGTCGTCCGGCACAACAAGAGCATGCGCTGGCTCTCTTGGGCCTTGGTGATCCAGACCTTCTTGCCAGACACCAGGTAGCCACCGTCGACCTTGCGAGCGAACGTCGAGATCCGCGACGTGTCGGTGCCGGCGTCGGGTTCGGTGACCGCGAAGGAAATGTGGAGGCTGCCGTCGAGGAAAGACGGCAGGAATCGTTCCTTGAGGCTGTCGCTGCCGTGTTTCAGGATCGGGTCGAAGCCGAACAAACCGATGTGAACAGAGCTGCATCCGTTCATTCCGGCGCCTGATGCCGCTATCTCCTGATTGAGGACCGAGGCTTCCAGGATGCCCAAGCCGCCACCACCGAGTTCTGTTGGGACAGTGATCCCGAACCAACCACCGTCCGCGATGGCGTTGTAGAAGTCCCATGGGAACTCGTGGTCTCGGTCTCTTGCTTCCCAGTACTCATCCCCGAACTGGGAGCACAGCTTCCTGATCCCGTCGCGGATGGCGATGGCGTCCTCTGACCAACTGAAGTC
>JBPCTU010000600.1:0-6145 GCA_051011515.1 Acidimicrobiales bacterium | reverse complement strand
CGAGAGAGGCGTTTTGGCGCGCCTAGCGCGAAGATGGCTGGATGAAGAACGGCGACTTGAGCGTGCTTCACGAGATCCAGCAGCGGGTCCTGTGGCTGGCCACCAGGATTGTTGACGTGGCCAACCGGCGCCCGGACTCCGAGATCAAGGTCGGCGGACACCAAGCCTCTAGCGCGTCGATGGTGTCGATCATGACGGCATTGTGGTTCGCCCACATCGGCGGCGACGACAAGGCGGCAGTCAAGCCTCACGCGTCACCGGTCTTCCACGCCATCAAGTACCTGACCGGCGAACTCGATCGTTCCTACCTCACCACGTTGCGCGAACGCGGCGGCCTACAGGCTTATCCGTCGCGCACGAAAGACCCCGACGTCGCTGACTTCTCAACTGGTTCAGTCGGGTTGGGCGCGGTAGCCCCGTTGTTCTCTGCGCTTACGCAGCGGTACGTGGGCCATCACTTCGGCGCTCGGCCGCCCGCTCGATTCATAGCTCTCGTTGGCGATGCCGAACTGGATGAAGGCAACGTCTGGGAGGCCATCGCCGACCCCGCTACCGATGGTTTGGGCAACTTCACGATGGTTGTCGACCTCAAACGGCAGAGTCTCGACCGCGTGATTCCTGATATCGCTGCGGTGCGCCTCGAGCGGTTCTTCCATGATGCGGGTTGGCACGTAGCCGAAGCGAAGTACGGCTCACGCCTCAAGTCGGTGTTCGCTCAACCAGGGGGCGAGCTTGTTCGAGCGCACATCGACTCGATGACCAACGAGGCCTATCAGGAGCTCTTTGGGCTCGAAGGCACCGAGTTCCGGTCGAAGTTCCTTCACGCCGGCACCCCGGAAGTGGCCCGGATTGTCCACGACTATGACGACGCCGAGTTGAAGTCGTTGGTCACCGACCTGGGGGGCCACGACCTCGGCCTGCTTCTCGATACCTTACGCGAATGTGATGAGGTGGCCGATCGGCCGAGCGTTGTGTTCGCCTACACGGTCAAAGGTTGGGGCCTACCCATCGCAGGTGATCCCCTGAATCATGCTGCCCTCCTGACCGAGCAGCAGATCGACGACCTTCGGGCCAAGGCCGGCTTGGATCTCGAGACGGAGTGGGATCGTTTCGACCCCTCCAGCCCCGCCGGCCGACTCTGCGCCGAGGTTGGTGGCGACATCAACAACCCCCGTCCGGTCCCGCGACCAATGCTGCCCATACCGATCGGCACCCGATCTCCGGTCACCGCAGGGCGAGTCTCGACACAGGAGGCATTCGGGCGATCGCTCACCGGCCTAGCCGAGGTCGAGGGTGTCGCCGAGCGGATCGTCACAACTGCCCCCGACGTATCCATCTCGACCAACCTGGGTGGCTGGATCAACAAGTCCGGCGTGTACGCCCACGTCGAGCGCGCCGACCACGGCGGCGGCGAGCGGTTGCTGAAGTGGGCGCCATCGCCGACGGGCCAACACATCGAGCTGGGCATCTCCGAGATGAACATGTTCATGCTTCTGGGACAGCTCGGTGTGAGCCACGATCACCACGGAGAACACCTGCTTCCGATTGGGACGGTCTATGACCCGTTCGTTCTGCGGGGGCTCGACGCGCTGATCTACTCGCTGTACAACGGCGCCCGGTTCATCGTCGCGGGAACGCCATCGGGTGTGACCCTCGCTCCCGAAGGGGGAGCCCACCAGTCGACGATCACGGCCTCGGTAGGGGCCGAGCTACCGGGGCTGCACTATGCCGAGCCGGCATATGCCGCGGAGGTCGACTGGCTGTTGTGTGATGCGCTGCACCAGTTGGGTGACCCCCATGGCGAGAGCTGCTATCTCCGGCTGTCCACGCGGCCCATAGATCAAGCGCCCTTTGCCGCTGCACTCGAGACCTACGGTGAGTCGAGGCTTCGGACCCACGTATTGTCAGGTGGGTATCGACTGGTCGATGGCGCCGACGATGGACGGCCCGGTGTCACGATCGCGACAACCGGGGTCATGGCTCCCGAGGCATTGGCCGCCGCGGAGGAACTGGACAACGAAGGCGTGCAGGCCACCGTGGTCCACTTGACCAGCCCGGACCGGGCCTATCGAAGCTGGCAGAGAACGTTCGGGACGCCGGCGGCCACGGGTCGAGCTGTGCGGCGGCCCAGCCACCTACATCGACTGATCCCAGGGGGAGAGCGGCGACGCCCGGTCATCAGCGTTCACGACGCGGCCAGCCACAGCCTTTCGTGGCTTGGGTCAGCGCTGGGGGCGAGGCAGTACAACCTTGGTGTCGACCGCTTCGGCGAGTCCGGCACAGTTTCCGACCTGCACGAGATTGTGGGCATCTCGGCCGGCAACATCGTCAACGCTGCGTTGATCGCGCTCTTCGAGGCGCCCGAGTAGCCGCGCTCTCGAGTCGGCGACCCGACCCGAGCCGCTCAGCCAGACCAGCCCTCCGCCGAACCCGGGTTGCCGGTCAGTTCGAGGCCACTTGTTGGTTCGGGTACGGGCGACCCGTTCCAAACACCTCCCGATTCGGCCACGGACTGTCGGCCTCCCCCTCCCCCCCAGGTGACGTAGCTGATGATGTCCGCGCTGTTGGCGAAGTTGTCGGAGGTGTAGATCCCGACCTCTCCAGCGCCCGCGGCCAGCCCGCCGAGTGGCACATCGATGCTCTCGCCGGCTTCGAGAGCCTCATTGGGAAGTTGGACGTAGGCCGGGCGATTGCACAACCAGTGACCCCCCAGGTCTGCGGCCTCGGATCCGGTGTTGGTGACCGTGGCAGTGCCCGCCTCTATGTCGACCGCAGTCACCTGCACGGCTGAGCCAGCAGCTCCTGAGTCTCCGGCGCCGTCGGCGGCATCCTCGGAGTCGGCAGGCTGGTCACTGCTGGACGCGTCGTCGTCATCACCTCCGCAAGCGGCGGCGACCAGCGCCAACGCGACCAACAGCATGATCAAGAGCCTGGACTTGTCCTTCATTGCGGTCTCCTCGAACGAATACGTGGTGGAGCAAGGGGTGAAGGACCAAACCCGGCCAGGTGCCCGTCCGATTCCAATGAGGGTTTCTCCGAGCAACTCGCTGGCCAACTGCTGGGTTGTGACGGCGCCTGCGGTAGCGTCGCCACGAGCAAGCGGGAGGCAATCGTGCTGTTGCAAGACCTGGACATCGGACCTGAAGAATTTTGTGCGGCCACGGGGTGGGAACTGAAACCCGAAGGACTGTGCAAGGGCGATGTGTGTGTGCCCATGGACTCCGCAGAGTTCGACGCCCGCGCAGTAGCCGACCAGCTGGGAATGGCGATCGTTCAGGACGAGGCCTCAGGCCGGTGGGCCATAGGCCCCGCCTCGTTGGGCGGTCGGGCGCTCACCACTGCTGTGGCGCCGGAACTCGTGCTTCCCGACGTCAACGGCAACGAGTTCCGCTTGTCGTCCTTGAAGGGCAAGAAGGTCGTACTCGTCGCGTGGGCGCCCTATTGAGGTTGCTCTTTCGACCTGCCCGGGTGGCAGGCACTACGAGCCGAACTACACGACAAGGGTCTGGAGATCGTCACGGTCTCTCTCGAACTGAACGACGACGGAGCGAGTCAACGCCTCATCGCAGCGGCGAGTCCTGAGCACCCGTCACTCATCGACAGCACTCATCAGATGGGAGCGCTCTTCGGAGTTGTGAACATTCCCAACGTGGTGTGGATCGACGAGGACGGCATGGTGGTTCGACCGGCCGAACCGGGGTTCGGTATCCAGACGCCTATGCCGGATTCGTTCCGGGCGTTCATGGGGGAGCGCATGCAGGAACGGTCCGCTCTGACCGAGTCGGGCGACATGCCCCCTGCGCCTGATGTCATGGCGCTCGTCACCAGCGGCCAGGACCGCGCGTCCTATCCCGACGCCATACGAGACTGGGTCGCCAACGGTCGAGACAGCGAGTTCGCGTTGGCACCCAGCGAGGTGATTGCCCGGTCCAACGCTCGATCCCCCGAAGTCTCCGAGGCGGCTGCGCACTTCGAGCTGGCCCACGACTTGTGGTTGTCGGGCAACCGCGATGCGGCGATCGAACACTTCAACGATGCTCACCGCCGCCAGCCCGAGAACTGGACATACAAACGCCAGGCCTGGTCGCTACTGGGCCAGGAGCGTGATGGCGGGGAGTTCGGGCGATTTACTCAGGTCCCGGCGCCGGGCCAAGCCGACGACTGGCCGTTTGTCGGCGACTTCGACACTGACATCTCCAGGCTCGGACTCGGCGAGTACTACCCCAAGACGATGTAGCCCCTGTAACAACAGGACCGATCAGCCGCAGTTGATCTCGAATGTGCCCGGCACCGGCGGCGCGTCCTTGCCGAGCGCGTGAGCCCAGGTGTCGGTGAAGGTGGCTGTTCCGGACGCCGCCGGTCCATTGACCGTGTATGACTCCACCTGGGTTGCACCCGCAAGCTCGGGAGTGTCCCGAGACCACTCCTCGTCTGCCCGCCAGTCCGGATGATGGACCCCAGCCTGACTGTCGTCGAGACGGTCGTCTTGTACGCGAATGCCAGGCGGGCCCCAGTCATCGCCTGAAGTCTCCCAATCCTCCGGGGGAATGTCGAAGTCCGCCGTAACCAGCCCGTCCGCGGTGATGCCAAAGCCGCCTACGGCACCGCCGAGGGCGATACAACCGACTGACATATCGAACTCGAAGGTCTCATCGCCGATTGTCACGATTGCGCGTTCAGAGCCAATCCCACTTCCCTGTGTTTCAGGTGCTGGCTGCTCTTCCTCTTCAGCCGGTTCGGGTTCAGGAGCCGGTTCGTCGCCCCCATCGTCGGTGCTGCCCGAAGCCTCTTCACCCGCGTCGGTGTCAGCCGTGTCGCCACCGTCCTCGGCCTCGGACTGCTGCGATCCGTCGTCACTGCCTTCGCTGCTGTCATCGTCGCCGCCACACGCCGCTGCGAGCAAAACCAATACGACCAAGAACGCCAGACCCGTCATGAGCCGTCGAATCCCCATATTCATCCCACCTTCCGCCCAATACCGACGGTACACGAGATGACCCAACGTGTTCAGGTGGCAGCTTGCGGAATGCACCCGCCCAGGCGGTGGGTTGGGTAGCCATGTCTCATGAAGTTCTCGCGGAAACCCGAGCGCTGTGCCCAACGTGTCTCGATGTACTACCGGCGACCACCATCGAACGCGATGGCAAGGTTTGGCTGCGTCGGGAATGTGGCACACACGGAGTGGCCGAGACGCTCGTTCTGTCGGACAGCGAGTGGTGGAAGTGGAGCCGCAGCTTTGTGAAGCCGGCCCAGGCGCCGGTCCACCGAGCCGTGGACACCGAACACGGCTGCCCTCATGACTGCGGGTTCTGCCCGGACCACGTTCAGCACAGCTGCGTCACCATCTTCGAGATCACCGAGGCCTGCAACTTGACCTGCCCGGCCTGTTTCGCTGGCGAGGCCCACGTCAATCATCGCTCCCTGGACGAGGTCCAAGCCATGGCCGACGCAGTCCTGGCTGCGGAGGGCGGCCAGGCCGATGTCGTGATGCTCTCGGGCGGTGAGCCGACCATCCACCCTCGATTCCTCGAGATCGCCGACCTGATTGCCGGCATGCCGATTCGTTACACGGTCGTGAACACCAACGGAGTACGTATCGCGCGCGATGTCGAGCTGGCCCGGGAGATCGCCGATCGCGACATGTTGGTCTACCTCCAGTTCGACGGGTTCGAGTCGTCCACCTATGCGACGCTGCGTGGCGATCCCGACCTACTCGACATCAAACTTCGAGCTCTCGAGAAGCTCGCCGACGCCGGTGCACGAGTGGTCTTGGTGGCGACAGTCGTGAAGGGGGTGAATGACTCGGAACTGGCCGAGATCGTCAGCTTCGGCGCGCACCACCGGGCCGTACGAGCTGTGTCCCTCCAGCCTCAGTTCGGCGAAGGCAGGTTCGTACCGTTCGACGTCGACGACCGCATGACGCTCACCGACGTGGTGACATCGATCGACCGGGATTCGAGCATCTTCACCAAGGCAGACTTCGTCCCGATCCCATGTTGTGACCCCATGTGTACCGCCGCCACCTACGCCTGGGTGAACGACGGCGAAGTCACTCCAGTGACTCAGATGGTCCCAGTCGAGACCTATCTCCAGTACCTCGAGAACACGTCGATGCCGAACCTGTCCGACACCTACGAGCGCGACG
>JBPCTU010000599.1:0-8152 GCA_051011515.1 Acidimicrobiales bacterium | reverse complement strand
CTCCTTTGCCGAACGCCACGTGGCCCGCAACATTTGGCCGATCCGGCGTGAAGTCGTCGGGGTCCAAGAACTCCCGCTCGTCCCGGTTGGCCGAACCGAACATGACCCAGATGGTTGAGCCCGCAGGGATCCGAACACCGGCGATCTCGGTGTCGGCGGTAGTTATCCGAAAGAGCCCTTGGTTCGGGCTGGCTATGCGCAGCCCTTCCTCGACCACCTGAGCCGTGAATCCGACGTCCTCACGCATCCGAGACCAAGCCTCATCCTGCCCTTCGAGCATCAGCATCAGATCGCACAACAGACCGGTGGTCGTCTCACTGCCCGCCACCTGAATCTGACGAATGATCGACAACATCTCCGCCATCGAGAGCGGACCTCCCTCAACACCGTCTTCGGGATTGAGCTCAGCCTGCGTCAGCGCCGACAGGAAATCGTCGCGGGGGGTCTCGATTCGGTCCTGCAGTTCTGCGGCGAAGTATTGCTGTTGTTGGACGATGTCGTGTTCGGCGCCAACTCGGTCGTCGTCGGTGATCTGGCGTCCAATCGCAGCTATGGAAGAGTCGGCCCACCGCTTGAAGTCGGCTTGGCGAGTGTCCGGGACTTCCAGTACGACAGCCACCGCCCGAACGGGCAATGGAACCGCGAAGCCGTGGAGGAAATCGATAGCCGGCGTGTCGAACTCGGCTACAAGCTCCTGACAGATGGCCTCGATTTCGGGTGAGAGCCCGCGAATCCTCGAAGGAGTGAACGCCTTGGAAACGAGCCGCCGATAACGAGTGTGCGACGGCGGATCCTCAGTGAGCATCGTCGACACGTTCGGCCAACCCGCCTCTGCAACCTCGAGCAGGCGGCGCTTCAGCTCAGGCGATGGTTTCGCGGCCGGTGACCCGAACCGGGACGAGAAGGTACGCCAGTCGTACAAGACGCGCTCCACGTCTTCGTACCGCGAGACAGCGAAGACGCGCTCACCGGGCCTGCCCACCGACGCGCCGTCGAATTCGAGTACCGGTGATTCATCCCGCATCAGTTCGTAGTGCCTGAAAGGGCATTGCTGGAACGCGTCGGCTGCTGGGTCGAAGGTCGACAGGTCGGTCATTTTGTCAACCACTCGTCAGTTCGAACCTCATACATCGCTCCGCTGAGAGCGTGTTGGCGTCTTCGCACCAGAACTCCTCATGCTCGAATTTCCGTGTGCCCGAAACTGTGCTCAGCATGACCACGCGTTGGTAGAGCCCAAGGTCCTTCATCAGTTCCAGTTCTGCGATCAGCTTCCTGATGCAGCCAGCTCGACGAGGTAATCGAGTGAGGACCCGGCGACAGGGCCAGTGCCACGAACCATGACGAAGTTCGTGTTGTCCAACACAACCCAAGACGGAACGCTGCTCATGCCAAAGGCGGCGGCAATCTCTCCGCCTCCCGAGTCGACCATCACCGGCTCCGGCCAACCCACGGCTTCGACCCACGCCTTCGGTGGGTGGTTGCCTCTCTGGGCATCCTCGAAGGTTGAGACCACGACGATCTCGACGTCGTTCGGGAGGTCGTTCGCTGCCAACCATTCGGTCAGCTCCGGGAGCTCGCGTTGGCATGTTGGACACCAATGGGCGACAAAAACGACGATCTTGGCGGTGTCGTTGGGGCCGCCTCCGCCACCAACGACCGTGCGGTTCCCGTCAAGATCGTTCGTAACGAACAGGGGTGCTTTGAGTCCGACAGCTTCGTCGGTGCCGCTCCCGGTGAATGCAGGGAGGGGCACGCCGTTGAAAGCCAGGTCGCTGCTCTCATTTCCCGAATCATCAGCAGCCAGCGCCGCGATGACCACCACGAGAGCGACGGCAACGGCCGCCAATGCGCCCCAGCGGATGAGTCGGCGTCTTCGGATTGTGTTGTTCATCTCGCGCTCTCGACGGTCTTGCACGCGAGATTTGGTTCGATGGACGCGGTTGCTCATGGGCCACTCCGGTCGGGTCTACCCCGAACGTGCTGTATCCAGGGTGTTTACGCCAGGGCCGTAGGTCCCTGACCACCACCGGTCACGCCACTCAGTTTGGGTGAAGCCGCGCTAACGAGCTGAAGCAAGGACGGACAGGACTTCAGCCGTCGGCTCGCCGGGCAGCGCCAGTTTCAGCTGTGTAACGACTGACTGCTGCTCCCATCGTCGGATAGAAGGACTCGACGCCTATCCGGTCCAAGAGCCCATACCGCTGCAGCCGATCCTTGACTGGCCCCTTCAGCTCCGCGAATGCGAATTGGATGTTCCGCTCCTCGAGCCCGTCGAGCAGTTGGGCGAGTATCTCCGATCCAGTGCTGTCGATGTCGGAGATTCCGCCGCCGGCAATCACCACACGCCGAATCTCGCCTTCTTCCGCTTCGATCGCTTGGAGAACTGCTTCTTCGAAGTAAGGCGCGTTCGCGAAGAACAATGGAGAATCGAACCGAAACAGCAAGAGCCCGGGTATTCGGTATGCCCCCGGATGGCGCTCGACGTCGTGGTACCCCTTGCGATCGGCGACGCGGCCTAGAACCGCCGTGTGGGGGCGCCAGCGCTTCCACACGAAGATCCCAGCTGAAAGCGCGATCGCAATCAGCAAGCCTTCCAGAACCCCCACCAACACGACTCCCAACATGCAGACGACGGACGCAGCGAAGTCGGTTCGCCTGACCTGCACCAACCAGCGCATGGTCGTCAGCTCGAATAGCCCAAAGGATGCGACGATCACAACGGCCGCCAGCACCGACGACGGCAGGTTCGAGAGCAGACCGTTCGCCCCAACCAACAGGACCACGATCGACACCGCCGAAAGTAGACCCGTCAGCTGCGTTGCCGAACCAACAGACTGAGCGACCACCGTGCGGGACGAGCTGCCGCTCATCGGAAACCCCTGGAAGAAGCCAGACGAGATGTTGGCGGCGCCGAGTGCCACGGCTTCGCGGTTTTGGTCGACTCTCTCTCCGCGCTTCGCCGCGAAACTCCTGGACAGAGCGCCCGTGTCAGCCACTGAAACAACGGCAATGGCGAGCGCGCCGAGGAGCAGTTCGCCCATCTGGTCCCATGAAACCGAGGGGAATGACGGCCTCGGGAACCCTGAAGGCAGGTCGCCGACCACTCGGACCCCCTCGGCCTCCAGCTCGAGTACACCGACGACGACTATTGATGCCACCACCGCGACCAGTACCCACGGCACCCACGGGACGTAACGCCGCCCGATCAACATGACACAAACGCTGGCAACACCGAGCACCAACGAGGCGATGACAGTGTCGCCATCAACAACGCCTGTTGCGAAGTCCTCGACCGCCTCGAGGAATCCATCCGAATCAGTCGTGAACCCGAACAGCTTGGGCAACTGACTCACAAGGACCAAGAGCGCCAGGCCGTTGAGGTAGCCAACTCGAACGGGCATCGACAGTAGGTCCGTGACGGTTCCGAGGCGCAAGACGCCCGCCAATACCTCGATCAGACCGGCAAGCACCGCCAACATCCCGGCAAGCGCCACAGCCTCTGTGGGTGAGTCCCCGATGATCAGCGGGGCGATGATCGCTGCAATCAGCGGAGCCAGAGAGGAGTCGGGCCCGAGCACGAGAACTCTCGATGGCCCAAACAACGCGTAGGCGAAGAGTGCCATAACGGTCGTGTACAGACCTGTCACAGCTGGCAGGCCGGCGAGTTCCGCATAGGCCATCCCTTGCGGAACCAGGAGGGCAGTGAGTACCAGGGCCGCTACAACGTCGTTCCGCAACCACACCCTTTGGTAGCTCCGAGCCAGCCCGACGCCTGGCACCCATCGCTCCGTGCTTGCGATGATCGCGCTCCCGCGTTCACTGAGGCCGATCGCTCGACTCCCTTCGGTTCAATCGGAGCGTAACTTGGGAGGGCGTCCACCCGGAAACGCGGTCATGGCAACACACGTGACACGCGGGTGTTCGAAGCGGTTCGCTATGCCTCGGACCTGGCGGTTACGGCGAACACGGGGCGACCTGCGACCTCGGTTCGCGAGGTGTCGACGTCGACCAAACCTGCGTTGCGCAATCGCTCGGCCATGGCTTCGACATCCACAGAATGAAACCCGTGATGCTCCAGAGAATCATCGCCGCCGCCGAATCGCTCGTAGTCAGGATGCTCGGGATCGTCGAAGTTCTCATCGACCAGGACCACTCGACCTCCGCCAGTGAGCGCCCGCGCTATCTCACCAACCGCTTGGTCGGCATTCATCCAGTGATGCATCGAGTTCGTGGCCCACATTGCGTCCGCGGACCCATCCGCCACAGGCAGTTGTTCTGCACCGGCGTCGACCACATCGATCAACCTTCGTGACCGTTGGCCCCACTTGCGCACAGTCAGTACAGCTCTCATGAAAGGAGTCGGTTCGATGGCGGTTACGTTGGCGCCACGCCGAGCTGCAACAACGGTCCCCGCTCCCATGCCTGCGCCGATGTCGACAACCTGTTCCCCCGGCTGTGGATCGACGAGGTCCACAACCGCGTCATTGATCTCTGACCGCCACATCTCTGGTGCGTGCCTCAAGTAGCGGACCGCTCCCCTCCAACCCTGATCGTTGTTGTGCCCATGGTCGCCGTGAGCATGGTCCTCGTTGTCGTGGTGCCCGTGGTCGCGGTTGCCTCCGGGAGCCTCGCGCTCACCGGCGTCGCCTGATTCGCCATTGTCCATTCGCTCCATGGAAGCCGCTTGAAGGGGACCCATCAAGCGGAACTCGCATGTGGCCTTGCCTTTTGGTGGCGGCTAGAACTGGCAGATGTCCGGCGAGCACAGCCCCTTCGAGATCGAAGTCGACGCCGAGGCCGAAGCCGTCATGCCCGGTTGGTTGCAGCGGCTGTTCGCATGGACGTGGACTTCCGTTACCGGCACGAAGATCGGTTTCGCCGTGTTCGTGCTCTTGATCTATGTCCTTCCATACGGGCTGGGTTTGGTCGCCATCGGCAGCCAGATCTCATCAGGCGGCGACTTCGTCCTGCTGGCCTTCGCTGCTCTCGTTGCCTCGACTTTCGCATCCGGCCAACCGGCCCCGACGCCGACGATGGGCACGCTGAGCATGATTCTGACCGGCTTCTTGGGCGCCTACTTCGACCCGCTGGTCGTCACCGCCATGGCGACAGCGGCCGGCACCGTCGGCTTGGTCGTGAGCTACGGAGCTGGTGCGGCCGGGATCGGTCGCCTGATCTTCGAGCGAATGCAGAATCGCCCCGCTGTGGTCTCTGCGGTAGAGCGGGCGTTCAAGGTCACACGGGATCATGGGCCCTGGGCCATCCTCGTCTTGACGTTCGTTCCCAACCCCGCCTACGCGTGGTCATCGGTAGCGATGGGAGCGTCGAAGGCCCCCTTCGGGCGGTACCTATTGGCGGCTGTGGTCGGAAGCGCAGCTCGATTCGCGATTCTCGCGTTTCTCGGCGCAGGCATCGAAAACGCCGTCAACTAAGAGCCGATCGCCGCAACAAAGGCGCTGCGATTCAACGCTGGGCGCCTCGTCTCGAGCCGACCTTGGCGGTTGCCGCAAGCAGACGAGAACACGATGAAGGTGCACCACTCCCCGACTGACTCTCCCACTGTTGTAGCGAGCCGGTTTCGCGCGACGTGGACTCTCAGCCGGCCGGGGCTGGGAGAGAGGCAAGCACCGTAGCCTCGTCGCCGGCCACCTTCAGCGCCTGGCGGTCACCCGCCGAGAACTCGGACAATGGCTCACCCTGCAGCGCCGCTACCACACGCCCAGCCGCGAGGCCGTCACCATACGGGCTGTCGCCAACCGCCATCTTTGCGTAGGCGGTGGGGTTGTCGAGCAGCTCATTCACTGCATTCAGTATGGACGCCGCCGACGTGCCGACCAATCGGGCTACGCCGCTTTCGACCGCCTCCGGCCGTTCCGTCGTATCTCTGAGAACCAGCACCGGTTTGCCAAACGCCGGCGCCTCTTCTTGGATCCCTCCGGAGTCGGTCAATACGAGCTTCGAGCTGTCGAGCACACTTACCAGGTCGCGATAGCCGAGCGGATCACACAGGGCAACGTCGTCGAGGTCACCGAGCAATCGGCGCGCCGGTTCGCGGACCGCAGGACTGGGGTGTACCGGATAGAGGACGGCCGTGTCGTCGCGCTCGGTGACCAATTGCCGCACAGCGGAAAAGGTCTCTTCGAGCCGGGCACCGTGGCTCTCCCGACGATGAGCGGTCATCAAAATCAGAGCCTTGTCCGGATTCAGGCTCTCGAGCGGGGTCGGCTTGGGCTGCCCGGCGACCAGATCTCGTGCCCAGAGCAGAGCGTCGATGACGGTGTTGCCGGTCACAACGATCTTCGATTCCGATACGCCCTCCCGGAGCAGGTTGTTGCGTGCCCGCCACGTGGGTGCGAAGTGCAGATCGGCTACCGCAGTCGCCAGGACGCGGTTGTGTTCCTCGGGAAAGGGCTGAGAGCGGTCGCCGGTGCGCAGGCCCGCCTCCAGGTGGGCGACGCTGACTTGGGCGTAGGCCGCGGCAATTCCAGTAGCCATGACGGTCGTCGTGTCCCCCTGCACGAGAACTGTCGAGGGGTGAAGGGTTTGGAGTACAGGTTCAAGCCTTTCGAGAACCCTCGCGGCCACCGCGGTCGGGCTCTGTTCCGCGGTCATGATCTCCAGGTCGATGTCGGACTCCAGTCCGAATCCATTCAGGATTGCGTCAACGAGTTCACGATGTTGTCCGGTCGAGAGAACGAGATGGTCGACATCTCGTCGCCGCAACTCCGATATGACCGGCGCCAGCTTCACGGCCTCAGGTCGAGTACCGATGACACACAGGACAGGGCTGGTCATTTCCACCTCACGAGTAATTCGTCGGCCGACACGAACTCGTATCCGAGTGCCAGCATCTCGTCCAAAATCGAACCAAGGTCGTCTCCACCAAGGAACGGGTGGTAGAAGAACGAGGCGACGCTATCTCGCACGACGAGCATTCGCTCCGCAGCGGCAACAATTTCTCCGGCGCTACGTTCGTCGCCGCCTGACAGCGGGTCGATCACCACATTCCCCAGGTTCTCGGGCACCACGTAATCGCCGTACACATCGTGGACGGGGTAAGGAAAGTACTGGGTACGCGGGCCGGTTGTGTCGGCCGCACCCGAGAGCAGACCGGGAAAGTACGACGACCGTTCGTAGCGCGCCTCGAAGATCGGAGCGATCGTCTGGTAGTCGAGTGCCGAGGCCAGATAATGCGGGAACTCGAAGAATTCGGGGAACGGGAGATCTGCAAGCTCGAACTCCTCCATCCCGAAGGTGAGTCGGTCGTGCACCCACGAAACAGAGTCCTCGGGCACCGGCGACGAGAGCTCAACATCACCTTCATCCTCGGCGACGACGTAGAACTCGAAGTCTTCCCCGGACACGCCCGAATCGGGGTTGGGCGCGTCGCCTAGTTGATGCGTCACTCCATGCATAACCATCGTCCCCCCTCGGGTTATCAGATACTTCAGGCTGTCCACCAGCTCTGAACGATCCGATAGTCCAACATCCGAACCCAACGAGTACTGCCCCAGAGGGTCACGCCACCGGGGGTAGACGGCGAAAGCGAACGGGATGCCCCGCTCGTGTAACTCATCCCCCGCAGCACGAAGCCTCTTTGGATCACTCGTCGGGCCGATGTCCTCCAACCGGACCAACGCCAGGTGTTGCTCGGGACGGGCGGGGTCAAGCAGGTCGAACAACAGGTCAGCGACTACCAGGCTGTTGTTTGCTTCGGTCAAGAACCCGAACGGTGTCTCTGCGACATAGGTGAGATTTCGCGACCGCACCGCATATGGCTGGGTTGCGGTTTCGCCAGCCGTGGCCGTGGCAAGGACGGTGACCACTTCGGGATCGGTCACCTGGACGCGATGGAGGGGCAGCGATGTCGCGACACGTGGGAGAAGCTCACCCTTGTAGGAGACCGACGTTGCCGCCAAACCTCGGCCGAACACAGGATTCCATCCGTACACCTGCCGAAAGGACCCGAACGAACCAACCATCTGGTCGATGCCAGCACCCAGCCAGAGCACCTGGAACTGGTTCGCTGCAACGTCGGACAAGAACGCCGCGGGTAGCTGGTTGTCGGTCTCCGCCCCGCGGGCTCCGACATACACGACCCCGTCGAAACCTGCGCCGTCGCCCGGTTCGTAGGTGTCGACAAGGGCTGTCT
>JBPCTU010000598.1:0-7358 GCA_051011515.1 Acidimicrobiales bacterium | reverse complement strand
CCATTGTGCTTTCAGTACGAAATCTGAGTGAGGCACGCGATCGGCCAGATAGGCGATCCCCTCGGCAACGGTCGCACCGTCGCCCAACAGGAACCGGTTGTCGAGCCATTGGTCTCGTCCCAGCCCGGCGCTGAGATCGAGCCCCCAATCGGAGTAGGTGCCGTACCGGGATGCTGCGCCCGCGGACACCGCTGCTTGTGCTTCGCTCACTGTGTCGGCGATGTAGAGCTCCCGCCGTACCGGGATTGCCTCACCTCCAACGCGGTTCGTCAGCTCGCGCTCCTCCAGGTACGCGTCATAGAGACGGATCAGCTCGCGGTGGGTCGGGAAGGGCGGAACGTACCAGGCGTCGGCGAGCCGTCCCGCCCGGCGCACTGATGCCTCGACCTGAGCGCCGATCCAGATCGGCGGGTGGGGTAGCTGTGTGGGAAGTGTCGAGGTTGCCACCCCGTTCAGCTCGAAGAATCTGCCACGATGGGTGATGGACTTGCCGGTCCAGAGGGCGCGGATCACCTCGATGGCTTCTTCGAACCTTTCCGTCCTTGTACCGCGGTCGACGCCGAACGCATCGAACTCATCCTGGGCGTAGCCAATTCCCAGGCCCATGATGGCTCGACCGTTCGTGATCGCGTCCAAGGTGGCGACCTCCTCTGCCACACGCAGGGGGTGGGTCAATGGCAGCAGGATGATTCCGGTGCCAACCCTGATGGTCGGGAACTCTGCGGCGATTGACGCCAGATAGGGGATCGGTTGAAGATACCTGAGCGAGGGCGCGGCGAAATGTTGGCCGGCCATCACCAGATCGAACCCCAGCGATTCTGCCAGGCCGATCAGTTCGCGATGTTCGGCGATCTGCTGATGGGCGGGAACCGACCGGTCATGGACCGAGGTGAGGAGCAGCCCGAACCTCATGAGCGGCGACCTCGCGGGTATGGGGACCTCACCTGAACCCTCGGGCAGCCGGACATGACGGCACAACCTAATGGGCGATCGTCGACCATCAGGCGGACGGTCTGTCTTCGATCGCCTTGGCAACGTTCATCCGTTGGGTTCGGATGGACTCACGTATGCTCAACCGACTCCTAGATCTAACCTCCGACACGCCGGCACCGGGTACCTGCGTCAAGGAGCGGTCGAAACCCGATCTAGCCGAGCAGCTACGGAAGGTCCCGATGAGCGAGAACGAACCGACTAGCGACAACACCGACGGTGCCAGGGTCAAGCGTCGTCGCACCCAGAAGGTCGCGGAGTCAGTGGCGCGCGCGATTCTCCACGACATCAGCGACCGTGGCTTGCCGCCAGGGTCACGGCTTCCACCCGAGGCCGAGATGTTGGAGACCTACGACGTCGCTCGTGCCTCGCTCCGGGAAGCTCTGAGGATTCTGGAGATCTACGGGATGATCACCATCAAGCCCGGACCTGGAGGCGGACCCGTCGTGGCTGCAATCGACAGTCAGGATCTGGGTCAGACGTTGACCTTCTTCCTTCAGGCATCGGGAACCACATTCAGGGAGGTCATGCAGGCTCGCCTCATCCTGGAGCCGATCATGGCGCGACAAGCTGCAGAAAGAGGTGACGTAGAGCTGAATCAAGTCTTGAGAGCATGCATCGATCAGTCCCGCGGAGTGTTGGACGAGGGCGACGAGGAGTACCTGAGCGTCGCCACGGGATTCCACGAGGTCATCCTCGGTGCTTCGGGGAATGCGGTCCTGGATCTGCTCGCCAGGTCCCTCAAGGAGATCTATGTGGCTCGCGTCCGTACGGTCGTTTACCAGCCCGACGAGCGCGAGAAGCTCCTGCACGACCACGAGGTGGTCGCTGACGCGATCGTCTCGGGAGACGGGGCTCTGGCCGAGAGGCTCATGCGCGAACACATGGTCGAATACGTCAGCTTTCTCGAAGAAAGGTTCCCGGGGTTCATGGACGAACGTATCGACTGGTTCTGAATTTGCCGGTCACCGGCGGCGCTGTTCCGGAGGCAAACGGATCTCGCAGTCTCCGTCAGCGCCCTGAGCCTTCTGCAAGCCGAGCGCGTAGCTCGACCTTGCGAATCTTGCCGGTCGCAGTGCGTGGGAACTCGTCGACCTCGATGAATGCGTCCGGCACCTTCACCTTGGCGAGCCGTTGAGTGCAGAAGGTCTCCAGCTCGCTGTGATCGGTGGGGACGGCGAGCTCGACGAACGCCACCGGACGTTCCCCCCACTCCGGATCAGGCCCACCCACAACAGCGACCTCTTGGACCGCGGGGTGGTCATACAACACCGCTTCGATCTCACTCGGGTACACGTTCACGCCGCCGCTGATGAGCATGTCCTTCAGGCGCCCGACAATGAAGTAGTAGCCGTCGGCGTCCGCCCGAGCAAGGTCGCCGGTTCTGAACCAGCCGTCGACCAAGGCCTCCGCCGTTCGCTCCGGGTCACGCCAATAACCCGCCATGACCTTCTCGGTTTGGACCCAGACCTCTCCGACCTCGCCGGTTGGGACGTCGTTGCCGGAAGGGTCGCGGAGTTGGATCCGGACGCCCTGCACCACCCGACCACAGGAGTCCAACAGCTCCGGGCGATCATGCATCGCCCGATCGTGATCTTCGGGGAGCAGGCCAGTCAGATTCGTGACGCACTCGGAGATGCCATACCCCTGGTAGAGATCGCACCCGAACTCGGAGTGAACGCGCCGAATGAGTGGACCGGCGGTTGGTGCTGCTCCGTAGACGATGAGTCGGAGGCTCGACAGGTCGTGGGTCGGTCGAGCGGGATGGTCGACCAGTTGACGGAGTTGAGCCGGGACCACCACAGTGATCGTGACTCGGTGTTTCTGGACGGCTTCGAAGAATGCCTCAGGTGAGAACTTGGGTAGGACAACATGGGTCTGGCAATCGGCCAACATCGAGCTCACCCGAGTGCCGGTGGCGGCGTGGTACAGCGGGGTAGTCGAGAGGTAGATGTCGTCGCCCCGGAATCTCTGGACCAGTGCCATCGTGAGGCCGTTGAATGCCAAACCCTTTTGGGTGAGGCAGACCCCCTTCGGGCCCCCGGTGGTCCCGCTCGTGTAGATGACCAGTGCGACGTCGTTTTCCTTCGACCGGTCGATGTCTGGCAGTAGGGGCGCATTCGTGAGTTCGTCGTAGGTTGGTGAGCCAGTGACTTTCAGCTCACCTGCAAGTGCAGGAGAGACCCGCTCCAGAAACTGAGGGTCGGCGACCGTTACGCGAGGTTCTGCGTTGCTGAGGATGTAGTCGGTCTCGGACCGCGTCAGCTGGGTGTTGATTGGCACGGCAGCCGCACCGAGGTAAGCGACGGCGAGATACACGTCGAAGAAGGCCAGACCGTTGTCGGCTACCAACGCGACTCGGTCGCCTCGTGCCACGCCCGCCGCATCGAGGCCGCCAGCGATCCTGAGCACGCGGTCCCTCAAGCCTCTGAAGTTCAGCTCGGGCCCGCCCAAAACAGCGACCCCAGCACGATCGGGGTGGTGTAGGGCAGCTCGCTCGAGCAGGTCGACGATTCGCACTACGTTGCCGGAGTCGGAAAGTCTGACGGCCATGGCTGAGGGCCGAGTCTGACCGGGCGACCTGACGAGAGTTCCTCGGCATATGCGCCGGCGTCGACGAAGTAGAAGAACGACAACACCCGTTCGGCGAACCTCCAGGATCCATCCACTGATCTGTACGTATCGTCATAACGCAACGCCGAGACCTGGGGTCGACCTTCGAGTAGTACCTCTGCGTGCGAGAACAGAACCCCGCACGCCTGGCGCGCATTGTGCTCGTCCACGGAAATGTGGTGACCCTGAACGACATGGAGGCTGGCATCAATCATCGTCCACCTCGTGGTCAACGCATCCAGCACCTCGTCTATACCCCTTGCGTCGACCTTGCCGTTGGCCCAGGCCCAGCGGGCGTCGTCGGTGAACAGCTCTCGGAGCTCGTGTTCGACCTGGTTGTCGACGACCTCGCCGTATCGGATCGCCAGAGCCCTGATCTCGTCTTTCGCTTCGAGCGTCGCCAATCGGGCCTCGATCTCGGCGAGTCGGTTGTCGTCGGTCACCTCGGTCCCTTCTGTCCTCGCGCTCGCAGTGAACACTAGGCGTTTGCCGTCGTCGAAGAGCTTGGCTGAAACTATTGCATTGATACGACTAGATTCGTCGTTTATGGGTGACACAGAGCCGCTGCGCGTCGTCGACTTCTCGACGCACATGTCTGGGCCGCTCGCGTCACACCTCCTCATGGAGTTGGGCGCAGATGTGGTGAAGGTCGAACATCCAGTTCAAGGAGACGGGAATCGCGGCAATGAACCCCGCCTCAAGGGTGTCAGTGACATGCACCTGGGACTCAACACGGGTGCCCGCAGCATCGCGGTCAGCACCAGATCCCCTCACTGGCCCGATGTCGTTGCTGCACTAGCCGGCTGGTCCGATGCGGTAATCGTCGGATCTCGGCCAAAGGATGCGATGCGTCGGGGTCTCGATTTCGCCACGCTCCTTCAGGCCAACCCGGAGCTTGTGTACTGCGTGGTCTCGGGGTTCGGCCTCGCGGGTCCGTGGTCCGACTACAAGGCCCACGGACAAACCATGGACGCGATGGCCGGCAGGGTCGAGGTCGACTGGCACGATGGCCAGCCTCAGACACGGGTCGGCTGGCGTTCTGCTGGTACATCGCTGGCGGGCGTTTTTGGCGCGATGGGGGTGCTGGCGGCCATCGTGAAACGAGACAGGGGTGGTGGCCCCCAGTTCGTCCACACGTCCATATGGAACAGCGCCATGTGGTGGAACTGGCGCGACCTGAACACTTGGGCCAACAACGACGAACAGTGGCACGAGTACAAGACATTGGGGTCGCGTTACTCCATGTATGCGACTTCTGACGAAAGGGCACTTCTCGTGTGCCCTCTCGAGCAGGTGTTCTGGCAACGGTTCTGTGACCTGACCGGGTTGGAGCACTTGCGAGACCGGGGTGAGTGGACTCACAGCATGGACTTTGGGTATGACGACGAGACTCCTCAGATCGCCGAAGCTGTCGCGAAACGCTCTCTGGAGGAGTGGACACGGCTACTGGATCAGGCCGAGATTCCGTTCGCTCCGATCCTCACGTTGGAGGAGGCGTTGAACAGCGAACACGCCGGCGTCAACCGGGTCATGAGAGGTACGCAGGTTCCGCACGGTGAAGCCCGGCTGGCGGCATCACCGGTACAGGTTTCGGGCTCCCCTGAAGAGGCTGCCCTTCCCGACCTGCCTGACGTCTCACCCCCGCCCGACCTCGGGGCCGACAGCGAAGACATCTTGAGGGAGGTCGGCTTGGACAGACTTGTCGGCGAGGACATATCAGCTGGGTTGAGATGACCAGGCCGCTCGACGGCATCCGCGTTCTCGATTTCACCCGCCACATGGCGGGCCCGTACGGCACGATGTTGCTTGGCGACTACGGCGCCGATGTCATCAAGGTCGAGAGCCTGCCGGATGGGGATGGCAGCCGCAGTGTCGGGACGGCGTTCGTCGACGGCGAGAGCGCCTTGTTCTTGATATGGAACCGGGGCAAACGAAGCATCGCTTTGGACATGAGAACCCCGGAGGGCCTCGCAACGATCCATCGGCTCGCCGCAACAGTCGACGTGGTCTTCACCAGCTACCGCCCGGGCGTCGCCGACAAGATCGGCATTGGCTACGACGCACTATCCGAGATCAACGATCAGATCGTCTACGTGGCTGTCAGCGCGTTCGGTCCCGACGGGCCGCTCGCTCCCTACCCGGGTACCGATCCTGTCGTTCAAGCGGTGTCCGGGGTGATGTCGGTCACCGGAGAAGCAGATCGGGGCCCAAGTCTCGTCGGGGTGCCGATGGCCGATTTCACCGGCGCAATGGTGGGGGCCCAGGCCGCCATGTTGGGGCTGTTCGCGCGAGAACGAACGGGTAAGGGACAACTGGTCGACGTCTCGATGCTGTTCGCGTTGTTGTCGTCCTTGACGACTCGATTGGCCTCCCACTGGGTAGACAATGAGAATCCGGGACGTTTCGGCAGCGCCCACAGCGTGGTCGTGCCGTATCAGGCGTTCGCGACCGCCGATGGCCACGTTGTCGCCGGGGTCTGGGGCGGCAGTGATGGCTGGGAGAGGTTCTGTCGGGCCATCGGCGAGCCGGATCTGGCCCAGGACGATCGATATCTCACCAACCCTCAACGAGTGGTCGCGCGAGATGAACTCACCGAATACCTTCAACGGATCTTCATCACCCGCACCTCCTCAGAATGGGAGGTCTCGTTTAATGAACACGGCGCCTTGTTCGGGCCCGTCTACACCTTCTCGCAGATCCTGAACCATCCACAGGTACAGGACGCGGGCCTCGTGCAGGCCGTCGAGCACCCGACGCTTGGGGATATTCCACAGCTGGGCCCGGTCATCTTTTTGCGTGACACTCCGGGCGAGATATCGGGCCCGCCACCATTGTTGGGCGAACACAGCAGGGAGATCCTGGTGGAGGCGGGCTTCGCTACTGACGAGGTGGACACCCTGTTGGACTCCGGCATCATCTCCGAGCCCTGATCCGCTTTGGACGGGCCGATCCCGAACGGAGTGGTGTTCGATCAGAGAAGCGTCCTCGACGTTGAAGAGATCGATGTGGGTGTCAACTCGAAGCTGGCCCAGCGTTTCCCGGAGTCGAGAGCCAGTTGGATCCCATTCATGAACTCGGCTGCTCGTTCGCCCAGGTAGTGCTGTGCCGAGGCGCCGATGTCGGACTCGAGGTCAAAGGGAATCTCCTGAACTGGCCCCTCGAGCGTCACGTACTCCACAGCAGGCAGCCGCTGCGCATGGACGCAGAGGCTGGCCCGGCCGGTCGCGCGAAGCGCCCGCGTCTTTGCCGTGCCGGTCGGACTCTGGAATTTCGCCTTGCCACCGAGCCAGAGGAACCAGACCGGAGTCCCGATCGCCCGCCCAGAGGGAAGTACGACGCTGAGCACGGCATCACGGGGTTCGACCAGGAACGCATCGACCTGTTCGGGTGTCATCTCAGCCATTGTGGCTGTCCACCTCGTCGAGGTTGCCTAGCGCCGGGAACGTGGCGGATACAGCGATCATCGCCAGTGTTATGAGCCCAGCCGGCCGTTGGGCGCGGGTTCGAGGTCGGCCCAGTGGAGGTTCACTGGTCCTGCGATGCTGATCAGTATGAACTCGACACCGTCGGGGCCGGGTTTCTCGGGCCCGTAACTGCGGCCCCCTTTGACCCAGCGAACATCGCCGGCCTCGTAGGTGGGCTCCTGAGGCCCGAACTCCATCGAGCCATCGGTGATGAAATAGACGGTGTCGAAGTCGTGCCAGTGCTCGCCGGCGACGTAGTCAGGACTGAAGCGAGTCCGCAGGATGTAGGGG
>JBPCTU010000597.1:0-2586 GCA_051011515.1 Acidimicrobiales bacterium | reverse complement strand
GTGAGCAACCAGATCGTGAATCGAGTCGCATTCCGGAGTGGCGTACTCGGGATGTGAGCCGACGTCGAGGTAGAGCCGGGCACCGTTGGCTAGGAAGACGTTGGAGGATCGGCCCCAGGACACGACGCGTCGGAACAAGTAGCGCGCCACTTCATCAGGACTGAGCCGTCGTTGCCCGCGAAGCGTGCAGGTGACCCCGTATTCGTTCTCGAGTCCGTAGATGCGTCGATCCACGCTGGCCAACCTATCGGCCATCGGCGTTCGCCAGACGGCATGCCAGGTTGGCCGTGAACTCAGGAGATGGCTGTTGCGACTTCTTCGTCTGCGAGGCGACGGAAGCTCCGACGGGCCTGGTTGCGGCCCAGGATCGCAACCTCGAGTTCCGAGGGTCCAAGTTCGCGATCGGGGCCTGCCAGCGCGGAAACGGCGGCAGCGACCGCTGCGTCACCATCCATGCCTTCCTCCCACGCAGCACCCAATCGCTCCGAAATGGCCTCGGCTTCGCCGCCCAGGACACTGAAGTTGCTCTCGTCGACCAACGTCCCGTCGTAGAGGATGTGGAAGAGTTGATCTTCGTTTGCCGACTCCCCTACCTCGCAGACGAGAATCTCGACCTCCATCGGCTTCATCTCGTGGGTGAACACATTGCCCAGGATCTGCGCGTACTGATTCGCGAGGCTTCGGGCGTCGACGTCCTCTCGGGAGAATGAGAAGCCCTTGAGATCCGCGTGGCGGATTCCGGCGATGCGGAGCTGGTCGAACTCGTTGTACTTGCCCACGCCGGCGAACGCGATTCGATCGTAGATCTCCGAGACCTTGCGCAGCATCCGCGACGGATTCTCCGCGCAGAGCACGATGCCGTCGGTGGATACACAGCCTGCAAGTGCTCGACCGCGGGCTATGCCCTTGCGCGCATAGTCCGCACGGTCCTTCATCATCTGTTCCGGCGCCACATAGAAGGGCATGGTCATGAGCGAGCCTCCGGCGAGATCGTGAGCATTCCTGCAGTAGGGGCGGGTGGTCGGGGGGCGTAGGGCGGGGGCATGGTCATCGGCGGATCTCCTCGATCAGTGCTTCCACACGGCCGGCGAGTTCACCGTCGTCCACCCGGCCAAAGCCGTCGGCAGTGATGGTGGCGACGACCGGGTAGATGCCACGCACCAGATCTGGTCCGCCGGTGGCGGAGTCCTCGTCCGCAGCTTCCATCAGTGCCCTCAGGGCGAGGTCGACTGCCGCCGTCTCCTCGAGGTCTTCTGACCATCCGAGCTTGATGACTGTGGTCGCCTGCATGGAGCCGGAACCTGTGGAGGCGTGGTCGTGTTCCTCGTAGCGCCCTCCGGTCACGTCGTACTGGAAGATCCGTCCTTCGGAGCGGCCGGTGTCGAATCCGGCGAAGATGGGTACCACAACGAGGCCGGACATGGCTGCGGGTAGGTGGTTGCGAACCATCTGCGAGAGCTGATTGGCCTTGCCCTCCAGGCTCACCGGCGCGCCCTCGACCTTTTCGTAGTGTTCGAGTTGCAGCTGGAACAGTTCCACCATCTGCACGGCAGGCCCTGCTGCGCCGGCGATCGCGACCCCTGAGTGCTGGTCGGCCGGGAACACCTTCTCTATGGTTCGATGCGAGATGAAGTTCCCCGAGGTGGCGCGTCGGTCGCCCGCCATCACGACACCGGTGGCGCAACGTATTGCGACACACGTCGTGCCATGGGGAATGTCTGCGCGATCGCCCATGTCGGCCAGGGGTGGGTCGGCCAGCATGCCCGCGCGTCGCGCAACGGCAGCGAAGTCGGGACCGGGATCGTCGGTCGGATCAAACAGCGGGAGGTTCACGCCGGGTGAGGCTACCGGAGGACTCGGCACGCGGCGCGCAGGGTGATGCTCCGATGGTCGGCTATTCGCCGCCCTTTTGTATGTAGGACTTCACGAAGTCCTCCGCGTTCGTCTCCAGGACGTCATCGATCTCGTCGAGCAGGTCGTCCATCTCGGCCTTGAGCTTGTCGCCCGCCTCGGTGGTTGCCGGCTCCTCCTCGACCGTTTCCTCGCGCCGTTGTGGCGCCGGCTTCTTCTTCTGTTCTCGTTCTGCCATGACCCGATACCTCCAGGACCCTCGGATCCATGGACGTCAACCTATCCCGAACAGGGTTTCTTCCGGTGACATGGTTTCGCTGAATCTGATCGGGCTCTCACTTGCGGGCCTGTGCGACTGGTGATCGGGCCCTGTTCACTTCACCACGGTGAGGGCCGGGGACGGGTCGAACTTCATGTAGTAGACCGATGCCGAACGGCCACCGATCATGGATTCCCCGCCGGCGGCGAAACTGGCGAAAATGGCCCGCTGGGCCCCCTCGGCGTCCTGGAAGAAGCTGAGGGCTCCCGGGCCGGTGCGGCCATTGGAGCTGGACACCCATGGCCCCGCCGGATCGGAGAAGCATGGTCCCATGACGTCCAGGCACCTGGCGATTCCTGTCGAATAGCCCGCTTCCCACCACCTCCCGGCTGAGTAGGTGAGTATGTAGTTGTTGGCCAACGGGTCCCACACCATCGCCGGCTGCTCGATGAAGTGGTACTCCCACCCATGTTGGC
>JBPCTU010000596.1:0-4730 GCA_051011515.1 Acidimicrobiales bacterium | reverse complement strand
ACCGCCCGCTCGTCTTCGCCCAACAGCTCCAGACGGCTTGTCAGAAACTCTTTGAGCGACGTCGGCAACTCGTCACTGCCGGCAGCCTTGGCGACCAACAGCTCGTGGGCAAAGTACGGGTTGCCCGCAGTTCGTTCCAATAGGTGAGCCACGAACTTGGGGGCGGGCGACTCACCGAGGATCGATTCGGCTTGTTCGGCAAGCTCTGCCTGGCCGAGGCCCTCCAGTTCCAAACTGTGCACATTCGGAAACCGTCGCTGCTCTGCCAACCAGGTTCTCAGCGGATGGGTCTTTTCCACGGCCGCGCTGCGTTCGGTCACGATGAGCAACACCCGAGCCTTGCCAAGGCTGTGAACGAGCGACGCGATCACGTCACGGGTTGCAGCGTCGGCCCAATGTACGTCTTCGATCACAAGCGCCAGCGGTCGCCGGTTTGCTGCCTGGATGATCGTGCTGGCGATCGCGTCGAAGAGTCGATCTACGTCTCCTGCAAAGGACGCGGTGTCGGCCTCCCCACCCAGCTCTGGCAACAACCCGGCCAGGTCGTCGCGATGGTGGCCAACCAGCAGGTCGACATGTTCGAGGTTGTCGAGAAGGACCGAGCGCATGAGCGCCACAACCGGACCGAACGGCAGCGAACGATCGGCGTATTCGATGCAGTGCCCGATGTGGGTGCCCCAACCGGCTTCGGTCAGTTGCTCCAGGAACTGGGTTGTCAGCGTGCTCTTACCGATGCCGGCATCACCCGACAACAACACCATCTGAGCGCCCTGCTCGACGGCCAGGTCACCAAGGTCACCCAGGCGCGTCAGCTCATCGAGCCTCCCGACGAAGGCAAGTTGCTGCAAGGCGGCCGGGCCCAACGCATCTCCCGACATTGGCACCATGATGGCCGACAACCGTCAGCAGCGGAATTCCACACCGAGCGGTTGCTATCGATCAAGTGCCCCATGACCACGTGCAACACACGCTGTGTGTTTGTGCTGGCACAGCGGACGGTCGCGCAACCACAACCCCACCGCCAAGCCGGTAGACAAAAAACAATGGGAGACCGCTCGTGGATCACAAGCGATCTCCCATCTGGGTTGCCGAGGAGTTGCGGGCTCCTCAGCGGGGTAGTGGAGGCTATTTCAGCTCCAGCTTGCACCCTGCAACATGTTGTCTCCCTTCTTCGTAGAGGCTCTTCGATAGAAGAGCCCCTGTTGTCAGGACCTTGTGGTTCTAGAGACCGTGTCCCGCCATTTCGCTTCCCCTGGTGTGGAGTCTCAGCTCCAGCTAGCGCCTTGCAGCATGTCCGCATCCTCTCGATCTGGTCGAGGCCCTCTTGTTGTTCCTGTGGCCTCTGGCTCGTACTTTTTCGGTGTTCTTGTTGGTGTTGGAGTCTCAGCTCCAGCTAGCGCCTTGCAGCATGTCCGCATCCTTTCGCTGGTGGCGGTTGGCCCGTTTTGTGGGGCCCTCCGTTTCGTTCTGAGATCACTTTCGTGGATTCGATGACGCAGCGGATCCGTTGAATGACGTATTCGATGACGTAGGAATGACGTAGACGGTCGTTCGGGAGCACGACCGATCCGCGCAGGGCTCTGACCAGGCGGAACGCGGCAACGGACGAACGATTCCAGCGCCCGCGTGGCTACATACGTACGGCGAACGCGACGGCTAAACCACCAATGGAGACCAAAAATCTCACTCCTGGTGAGATATGTCGTTTGGTCTCAGCGGGCCCAGCGAGTTCGGGGCCGCTCCTCGGAGTGACGCGGCCTATCGAAGGCGAATGGCACGACCAACAGGAGCCCAACCGCACACACGGCCATCGCGCTACCGGCCGCGACCTCCGGAGATGTGGCTTCGCTGAGAACACCGCCGAGGAATGCACCGAGGCTGAGTCCAAGGAATACACCGCTCTGGAGGATCGAGAAGATGCTCACCCGGTTGCTGTCCGGCAACCGTCTTCCAACGACAACATTCGTAGTCGTCACTACAACAAAGATCACACCGAGCAGCCCAAAGGCAACGAACGCCCCCACACCGCCGACTCCGACGAAGAACATCACCGACGCTGCAGCTGCACTGAGGCCACCAGCGACTAGTACTCGCGTGAAGAGACCCCCGTCGGTGCCATCCATCTTCAGAACGGCGACCGCAACCAGCGTTGCGGCCGGCGTCACAGCCGACAGGATCCCGATCCACCCCTCGCTGAATTCGGCAACGGCAGTGCCGTACACCGCCACCTGACTCTCCACGGACATCGCGGTTGTGGCGGCGATCAAAGTCGCTCCGAACGCAAGCGCGGACAGCGGGTCGAGGCGGAGGAACCGCAGACCGGCGCGCAAGCTGGGCTTGGCCACTTCGTCGGACTCATGTCCCCCTCTACTCCGAACGGCCGAAACCAAAATGGCCGACAGCAGAAACGACGCTCCGTTGAGCACCAGAGTGGTCTCGGCGCCCATGAGCCCCACCAGTACGCCACCAAGCGCGTATCCAAGCAGGGACGCGCTCTGGTTCGCCACATGGGTGACCTGAATGGCTTCGGCGTAGTCGTCGGTCGAGACGATTTCGGTCACGAAGGCCGACTTCGTCGCCTCGAAAACGGGGTCGGCCATGGCGGCGATTCCGACGATGACCAAGAGAGGGACCGTGTCCATGTCCACAAACCCAATGAGCACGAAACAGACCGCGCGAATCGAATCGCAAGTGATCATCACACCGCGCCGCGTGAACTTTGCCGACCATGTAGTCAGCGCCTGACCGAGCCCTAGCCAAGGGATCGTGTACAGCACCGCGATCATGCCCACGGTTGCGGCGCTGCCGTCGCGTTCCAGCACGAGTAAGGCAAGCGCCAGTCGGGCCGACCAGTCCCCAAGCTGAGAGACAGTGCCGGCGGTCCAGATCAACCTGAAGTCGCGACCAGAGGTCAGGCGGACCACTAGCTGTCCCTCAACTTGTCTACCCAGCGGCCGCCACAGATATCGCCCGGGTCAGTCACTGGTGGCATGGGTGTGGGCCGTCCCCTAACCGGTTTCGGATGCAATCCAGGAGCTTAGGACACGAGCGCTCGAACCCCTTGGACACCCACCACCAACACCGGCGGCACTAACCACAGACCCTCCGCTGCCGATGGACGGCCGTGCGAGTCCTAGTCGCAGCTGTTATTGCCGCCCTGACCCTCAGTGGCGTGGTCGCATCTTCCGCCGCTGTCGGTGCCGCGCTGCAAGAGCCGCAGGTCGAACAGGACTGGCTCTATCTCTCTGCCGTTGACCTGTACTACGACGCTGCGAGAGGCGAAATCATCGATCCGGCCACCGGCGAGGCGGTCCAGACTCCGATACCAACCGAAACGCTGCTGGACTATCAAGCGCTCGCCGAACGCCACACCTGGCCTGTTCCACAAGAGCTGCGATCGACAGCGCTCTGGCTGCTGTTGAACGAGATCACCCTGCTGGTCGAGTTGGACGCGTTCGCAACCGAGGACGCGCGACTGGCGCTCGTCAACAAAGCTCTCCCGCCGAACCGAGGCTCCACCGACGAGCTGCTGGCCGACCTTGACGCGATCGATTCACAGCTGGAGTCGGCAAAGGCCGAGATACTCACGTTCCTTCCCCGCCCCCTCGGACCAGCCGGGCCCGCCCTCGACAGCACCAGTTCGATCATGGCCGACAGCCTGGCCTCGGGCGCCACCCGGATACTGCCGGCTGGGTCGCACATTGCGGCACTGAGCGTGCTCGTTTCACAGGGAGCAGCACCGTTCTTGCAACCCGAGGATCGAGGAATCGAGTTCGTGGCTCTCGCGCCCAAGCTCGAAGATTTCGGCGCGGACGTCCTCTTCGAGGACAGATTCGTAGGGTTCGCTACCCCCGATGAAAGGGTGACAACGCCCGTACTCGCGATCGCTGTCGCCGTCGCGTTGGCCGCCGTCGTAGGTCTCGCTGCCAGGGCGTGGTCCCAACACACCCGGTCGATGAGAGAGCTCGCTTACGTGGATTCGATGACGACCCTCTGGAACCGACGCCGCCTCGACCAGGACCTGAGCAAGACCGTCGCGGATGCCGAGCGCACCGCCTCGCCGATCGCTTTCGCGATGGTTGACGTCGACCACTTCAAACAGTTCAACGACACCCACGGTCACGCGGCAGGCGACATGGCACTTCGCGACGTCGCCGAGACCATTGCCGGCAACGTGCGTGACGAAGACGTCGTGTACCGCTATGGCGGCGAGGAGTTCTCGGTCCTGTTGCCCAACACGAGCACCGACGACGCCATGGATGTCGCCGAAAGAGTGCGAGCCGCCGTCGAACGCGCGTGCATCAGCGGCCCTGGTGGCACTCGGTCCGGCACGCTGACGGTCTCGGTGGGGGTGGCCGAGTTCACCGGCGTGGGTATCTCCGAGATGACTGCGTGCGCCGACAAGGCCCTGTACCAGGCCAAACAATCGGGCAGAAATCGGGTCAAGGCGTGGACCGCGTTTGCGGTCAGCTGAGGTTGCTCACCCTTCGGAAACCGACGATCCGGCCAGCGGACACCGCTGCCGTCTCCCTCAACAGCTGCCGGAACGACGAGTCGACCTCGCTGGGGGAAAACGAGGCCACCAGACCGACCTCGCGGGCGATGGCTACTGCGCGAAGTGCGTGATAAGGGTCGGACACCAAGAGCACCTCATCGCCGAGCTCCTCCTCCCGCAACACATTGGCGGTGGCGCTCAACTCCTCGTACGTGTTCGTTCCGTCGACGACGAT
>JBPCTU010000595.1:0-6557 GCA_051011515.1 Acidimicrobiales bacterium | reverse complement strand
TTCGAGAATTGGTGGCCCGCATCAGGACTGTTCTACGCCGATCCGGCGCCCCTCAGCAGGCGATCGACAGTGTGGGTCAGTTGGCCGTCGGAACGGTATTGCTTGACCGAGATCGACACGAATTGCTGGTCGATGGTCAGGCCGTTGAGCTACCCCTCAAGGAGTTCTCGTTGCTGGCTCTGTTGATGGAGAACGTGGGGCTCGTGGTTACACGCCAGACGCTGATCGATCGAGTCTGGGGTTACGACTACGTCTGCGACACGAAGACGCTCGATGTTCATATCAAGAGGCTTCGTGCCAAGATCGAGGTCGATCCCGCGTCCCCGGAACGGATCGTCACCGTCCGCGGCCTGGGCTACAAGTACACGAAGGTCTGAGCCGGGTCGGTTCTGAGTGCTGCCCCGTGCGAGCGCGAGCCAATGGGCTTTGTGTCAGCACCTAGTCTTGACATGTGACCGACAATGGTGGCTGGAAGGCCTTAGGTAAGCCGACCAGACCCCCCAGGCCGGACGAACCTGCCACCACAGAGGGTGGGTCGTTCGCCGTCAGCCCGTTCGTCAGGCTCTCTCGGGTCCATGCTCTTTCGGCGGCCGGGGATGCGATGGTGGCCGTGGCTCTGGCTGGGTCGCTCTTCTTCTCGATCGACCCAGCCACTGCGAGGTGGCGGGTCGGGTTGTACCTGGCATTGACCATCGCCCCATTTGCACTGGTCAGCCCGCTGATCGGTCCGGCCTTGGATAGGGCCAAGGGTGGCCGTCGAGCCATGGTCATCGCCATCAACGGCTTCCGTGTTCTCTTCTGCCTGTTGATGATCAACAACCTCGACAGCCTGTTGTTGTTCCCACTGGCCTTCGGGTTCCTCGTGCTGCAGAAGGGATATGCGATCGCAAAGGCGGCGATCGTTCCGACAACCGTCACGACCCACGACGAACTCGTTTTGAAGAATTCGCGCCTGGCTCTGCTCAGTGGTGTCGCCGGATTCACAGGCGCCGCTCCGGCCGCGTTGGCTCAATTGATCGGGGGACCAGGGTGGTCTGTGGCGCTGGCGGTTGTGGCCTTCGCGCTCGCCTTTGTCGCTTCGCTGAAGTTGCCGAGAGTGGCTGTGGCGACGGCACCTCCGGGTGAGGTCGAGCGGGCGGAACTGAGGCGAGGTGGCATCGTCCTTGCAGCCTCTGCGACCGGCATGTTGAGAGGCATATTCGGATTCTTCACCTTCCTGGTGGCGTTCGCGTACCGGGGCGGCACCGATGACATCGACTTGAGCGGTACCGGGAGTGCGATTGGCGGCCGTATCCACGAAGAGCTGCTCGGCGTGGATCTCGGAGCGAGTGGGACGTCGGCTCTCAAGCTGGGTGTCGTCGTCGCGTTCACGGTGATCGGAACACTCTGTGGAGCGTTGTCGGCGCCAAAGTTGCGACAAAGAATCCCCGAGGAACGCCTCCTGCTAGGAGCGCTGGTGGTTATCTCAGCAACGGCATTCCTCGGAGTCTGGAGCGGAGGTTTGTCGGGGGCGGTACTGGTCGCCTTCGCCATGGGTTTGAGCGTCAGCGCCGGCAAGCTGGCTTTCGACTCGATCGTTCAGCGCGACGCTCCTGACGCGAACTACGGGCGAACGTTTGCCCGGTTTGAAACCCGATTCCAGCTGTTCTGGGTCTTCGGAGCGATCATCCCGACGGTCTTGACCATCCCGGCACGATTCGGGTTTTTCCTGATCGCCGGCGCCGCAGGTGCGGCGGCGTTTTCGTACTACGTCGGGTCGCGGGCACCCGATGACCCGCTGGTAGTCGATCCCCCCGTCCTTCAGCCGGTCGAACGCCTTGACCCCACTCAGATCAAGCCGGCCACACCGGCCGTCGATCCAACGATGGTCACGTCCAGCGTCGAAACCGGCGCTTCGGAAGCTGAATCATCCAGCGAGGTCGGTGAGGGCGACCCGACGCTCTTCTGATCCGCAGTCGCAGCTTCACCCTTGGGGCTCGGGCTGCTCTGCGGCTGCGCCGGAGGCGCTTTTCCGTCGCTCGTCCTGTTTTGTCCCGTGGAACAACGCTTGTTGTTCCACGGCTGCGCCGGAGGCGCTTTTCCGTCGCTCGTCCCTCGCTCCTGGGTTGGGGCGGTGTGACGTTTGGTGCTCTCCCGGGTTCTGCCAGCGTGAAGTGTGCGCGGGTGCGCGCTTTACGCTGGCAGATCGATGCGGGCGAGCCACAAGCCCGGGGCATCGACCTCGTTCGGAGTGGGCAGGTTGGTTTCGCTCTCCCACAACCGGGCCAAACCCTCGGCCCCTGCCCGCTCCACAACACCCGTGACGAACGACGCACCCCGGTCGTACTGATCTTGAGTCAACTCGAGACCCAACATGCGCTCGATGAACCGGTCGGAAGGATCTGCTTCGACCCGGCGCCTACGGAGTGCCTCGGTCAGCTGGTCGTAGCTCCCCAACAGGGTCTCGCCCACTGAATCCATCACGTAGTCGACGACACCGACGACGACCGCCGTCACTGCCTGTAGTCGTGGCAATAGCTCGCGCTGGGCCGGCGATTGGATCGCCCCCAGGATTACCTCGGGGTCGCCAAGAGTGGACTGCAGGTCGGTGAGGGCCTCGGGGTTCGACAGGTCCAGCGCGCCCAGGCGTTGCTCCAAGGCCGTGGGGTCAGCCCGGAATCCGCCTGCGTAGTCGAGCATGAGAGCGCGCAACGTGTCGCCAACGTGTGGGACACCCAGCACCAGATGGTGGGTGATTTCGTGCAGACACACCCATAGGCGTAGGTCCTGTTGGTCCAGGCTCCACTCCTCGCCGAACTCGTCGAGATTCGCCGGCATGATGAGTATCTCGTCATGCGATCGGGGCACCGGGATGTCGTATTGGCCCAAAGAGTGACGGCCCATGTGTCCGACCATGGAGCCGGCGGTCATGCTGAGCATCATCGGCCCGAGCATCGCCATCATCTGCCCGAACATCGCCATTGCTTGATCGGCCTGATCTATCGGCTCGATCTCGTCGCCGGTCGAGGGCCCTGGAGCGTTACCCAGGGCATCGGTGATCTGCTTGAAGAGTGGCTTGTAGGCGTCGAGAGTCTTGTCGACCCACTGCGTACGCGTAACAGCGGTAACCGTTAACCCACCGCCGGCCGGGCTCAGACCGGTGGCATCAGTCGCCCTGAGTTCTGCTACGCGCGCCAGCTGTTCGATCTCCATACGGACCTCGGGGTCCACGTTGGGTTCTGACGTGCCTTCGGTGGCAAGCGTGAAAGCCATCTGTCGAGCTGCGGTCCAGCCGCCGTCGCCCATACCCCCGAGGATGCCGCTGAGGTCGCCGAAGAACGGCAATCCGAAAGGCTGCTCGGGTGGGTCCGATTCGTCCATGCGTCTCCATCGTATTGGTACTGAGGCGGCGGCGTGCTCGCGTTGGGGTGCAACAACTGTCAGGCGCCATCCCATCCCGATAACGTGTCTGGGCTTAGTTTGATGATCTCGGTCGTACGCTCCGGCATCGACACAAGGGGGACCTGTTGAAGAGGGTGGCGGTCACTGGTGCAGTGGGCTCGGTGGGGCGGCGCGTCTGTGATCTCCTGGCCGAAGAGGACTCGATCGACGAGATACTTGCTCTCGACTTGAAAGGTCGGCGCAATCTCCACGAAAAGATCGTCGAACACCGCCTCGATCTTCGCAGCCAAGACCTCAAACCACTGTTCGACGACGTCGAAACGGTGGTTCACCTCGCCACCTCGTTCGAGCCACGTAACGACGGTGTCGACATCGCCCACGTCGACATCGACGCAACCCGGAAAGTCCTCGACGCGGCCAGCAGCGCTGGAGTCAACCGGCTCGTCGTTTTGTCGAGCGCGATGGTCTACGGCGCTCGGGCCTCCAACCCGATCCCCCTCACCGAAGATGCACCGGTTCGACCCAATCCTGAGTTCTCCTTCGCTGTTGTAAAGGCCCACATCGAACACTTGGCACGAGACTGGCGGGGATCGCATCCGGGGAGTGAAGTTGTCGTGTTGCGGCCCACCACTGCATTGGCCGACGGCGAGGTCTCCTGGGTGGCGAGAAGCCTGAAGTCGGCGGCAATGATCAGCATCGATGGCCAAGACCCGCCGGTCCAGTTCCTGCATCTCGATGACTTGGCCTCGGCGGTCGCGCTTGCCGCCGGCGGCGGGCTCGACGGGATCTACAACGTGGCGCCGGACGGCTCAGTCGACGGCGAGACATGCCGCACGTTGGCTGGGAGGGTGCCAAGAGTCCGGCTCGACGCTCAAACGGCTGAAGATCTCGGCCGGTTCAGGTGGCGCCACCGGCTCGCGCCGACACCTCCTGGGATAACCCCGTACACGATGTACCCCTGGGTCATCGCCAACGACAGGCTGCGCGACGCAGGTTGGTCGCCGGTGTTGACCAACGAGCAGGCCTACGTCGATGGCACGCCGGCCAGACCCTGGGCGACCATGAACGCGAAGCGCCGTCAGCAGATGGCTCTTGGTGCGGCGGCGGTGCTCGCCATTGCGACCCTGGTCGGACTCGGTTGGTTGATCCGGAAGCTTCTGGCTGCTCGATGACCCGGATCGGCCGGATTTGTGTCAGGTGGTGTCGCCGACCTGGCGTCCGACAATGGTCAGCGTGACCCGGAACGGGGCACCCTCTCGCAAGAAGCGAACCTCGACGTCGGAGTCCGGAGGATGTTTCCGCAGCTCGAGTATGAGTTCGGTCATCGACACGATCTCGACGTCGTCGATTGACGTGATGACGTCACCCTTGTGAAGCTGTGCGCGATCGGCGGGTGAGGTTTCGATCACGCTCGTGATTCGCACGCCGACGTTCACTTGTGTGTCCGGATTGTCGTCGGTCGCCGACGTGACCCCTTTGATGCCCAGCCAGGAGTGCATGCCCTGGCCGTAGCGGATGATGTCGGCTGCGATCTTGCGGGCATAACCGATCGGCACGGCGTAGGTGGCGTTCTCGGCACCCGTACCAACAACGATCCCGATGACCGCGCCCGCGTCATCGACCAACGCCCCACCCGACCCATGGGCAGGCATGGCACCATCGGTTTGCAGTAGGCCATGGAGGTCCTGGTCGGGCTGTACCGGAACGTTGACCGCTGTTGCGGTGATGCTTGCACGCACCAGGTCCATGGGGTTGGTCGGCGCCGACACTGCTACTGCGTAGTCTCCGAGGTCCGGCCGAGGTTTGGGGATCGCCAGGGGCGCAGTCGGTGTGTCTGCGTTCTCGATCGCTACGACTGCCAGGCCGCTGATTCGATCTCGGCCCAAGACCCTTCCCGCGAACGAGCGGGCGTCGGCAAGGAGGACCTGGACTTCTTCGGCGTCACCCAGGAGGTCATAGCTGGTGAGGATGACGCCATCGCTGCGGATGAGGACACCCGACCCGGTCCGGTCGCCCTCGTTGCTGGGCACCGAGATCTGCGCGAGGCCCGGCTTGACGGCGGTGATCACGGCGTCGACCCACTCGTCGGGGTCGACGGTGCGCACGATTGGGACGATGGGCACGATTGGGTCCATCGCAAGAGTGGAGACGATGGGTTCGCTTTCGGCTATCTGGGGATTGCTCCCAGCGAGTGTCAGAAACAGACCAGTGACGACCAGGGCCCCGCCGAGAGCTCCCACGGTGGCCAAGCCGAGAGCCTGTTTCCAGCTGGTCCGCATCGTGGTGACGGAGACAACGGCAGCGCGTTGCTCCGCCGCCACCTCCGACGGGTGGCGCCAGAGTCGGTCCTCCTTCGGTAAAGGAGGCCGATAGTCGTCCTCTGGGTTGTTCGCCCCTCCCACGTCAAGAGCCTACAGACGATGGGTGTCCCGTATACCGCGGGGCGTGACCGGCGAGGTGGATGGGCTTCGGATTTGTGGTGACTCCCATCTACCATTGGGATTGATGCTCCCGCCTTCCGCCAGCGACACCTGGACCGGCCTCACCGCCGACCCCCTTCCTGTGCAAGTTGCCAGCGATTGGGTGATCCAGCCGCGCGCTGGCGCGGTGGTCACGTTCAACGGGACCGCGAGGGACCACTCCGAAGGCCGTCCCGATGTGGTCACACTCGAATACGAGGCTTATGTCGAGCAGGTCGAACCACGCCTCGAGGCGATCGCAACCGAAGCCCGGATCCGCTGGCCCGATCTCGGACGTATAGCCATGATCCATCGCATGGGGCCGATCGAGATCACCGAATCGGCTGTTGTGGTGGCGGTGTCGGCGCCGCACCGCGACTCGGCTTTCGCCGCGGCCAGGTTCTGCATCGACACCCTGAAGGCAACGGTGCCGATCTGGAAACGCGAGTCCTGGAAGGACGGCGAGAGTTGGGGCCTCGAGGCTCAACATCTGGTTGAGGCGTCCGAGGTCGAAGGAAACCGGTCGAGCTGATGGGCGCCTTGTTGTTCCTCGGAGGGGCCCTCGTGTTGTTCCTCCTCTTCGCGTTTGTTTCCTGGCTGCGCCCTCGCGAGCGGGCTGTGCAATTCGACTCCAGCATCGACGACTTCCAAGATCGGATGGGCATGTTGGCACCCGACGACGAAGAGCAACGCCGGCGGCGGCGGTAAGCGCGTATG
>JBPCTU010000594.1:0-4119 GCA_051011515.1 Acidimicrobiales bacterium | reverse complement strand
CTCCTGGGCTTCGGGCGGCAGCTGATTGACGACCTCGGCGTCATCGAGAGCTCCGATGTAGACCGAGCTGAACACCGATCCCACGATGGCCACTCCCAGCGTGCCTCCAAGCTCGCGGGTGGTGTCGTTCACGGCCGAACCCACACCTGCCTTGCCGAGTGACAGCGACCCCATGATCGACTCGGTGGCCGGGGCAGTTGTGAGGCCGAGGCCAGTGCCCAAGAGGATCATCTGACCAACGATCTCGAGGTACGACGTCGTCGCCGTGACCGTGGAGATCCAGACGAAGGTGACAGCCATCAGCCCCAGACCCGACGTCACTACCCGGGTCGTGCCCAAACGGTCGACGAGCCGGGGCGCCATGACCGACGAGATGGCTATGGCAAAGGCGACCGGCAGGGTGCGGACTCCGGCTTCGAAGGGCGAGTACCCCTGAATCAGCTGGAAGTACTGGGTGACAAGAAAGACAAACCCAAAGAGCGCGAAGAAGGCCGAGGTGACCGACACACTCGCGGCGCTGAATCGACGGTTCTGGAAGATGCGCACCGGCAACATCGGTCGGGGGGTGTGCAGTTCCCAAGCGATGAAGGCCGTCAGTAGGAGTCCAGAAACGGTGAAGCCGATGAGGGTGGTGGCCGAGGTCCAGCCCCATTCCGGGGCCTCGATGATCGTGAACACCAAGGCGGTGATGGCCGCGATCGACAAGCCGATACCGGCCAGGTCCAACTTCGGAGCGTTGGCTTCTTTGGAGTCGGGCACCATGACCACGGTGGCGACCACCGCGAAGATGACCACGGGCACGTTCACGAAGAAGACCGAACCCCACCAAGCCTGTTCGAGCAGCCAGCCACCGGTTATCGGCCCGGCGGCAACGGCGATGCCGCTGACGGCACTCCAGATGCCAATCGCTTTGGCGCGTTCTCCGACATCGGTGAACACGTTGGTCAAGATGGCCAGGGTTGCCGGGAAGATGAATGCCGCACCAACACCCATGAGGGCCCGGCCGAGTATGAGTTCGTTGGCCGACCCCGCCGATCCGGCGATGGCAGACGTGATGCCGAAGACCACCAATCCGAAGATCAGCGCCTTCTTGCGCCCGTATTTGTCGCCGAGACCACCTGCTGCAAGCAACAGGCCGGTGAAGACGAGCAAATACGCGTCGACGATCCACTGGAGTTGACGGGTGGACGCGCCGAGTTCAATCGCAAGGGTCGGCAGTGCGACGTTGACGATCGTGCCATCGAGCACCGTCACGAAGACGGCGAGGCAGAGAACAGCGAGGATCGCCCACCGGCGGCGTTCGATCTTGTTCACTTCGACGGAACCCTGCGGAGGTTCCTCGTTGGTTTCGACTGAGGTCAGGGTGGCAGTCATGGCTTCTTCCCCTAGGTGTGCGAATCTGCTCGTTTCCGACGAGCAATGGAGTAATCTTTACGTTGGTAAGTTGACACTGTAAAGATGCTTCTTGACGCTGTCAAGATCTCGATTCAGAATGTGACTGATGACCACCTACCACCATGGAGACCTGCCCAACGAGCTTCGACGCGCCGCCGCCGAAGTCATCACCGAGAAGGGCATCGGCAACTTCAGCCTGCGAGAGGTCGCACGCAGAGCCGGCGTCTCCCATGCCGCGCCGGCGCACCACTTCGGCGATACCACGGGACTGCTCACTTCGTTGGCGACCGAAGCCTTCACGCACCTCGCCGCCAACAGTGCCGCGGCGGCCGCCGAACACGAAGATCCGATTGACCGCCTCACTGCCATGGGGCAGGCCTATGTCGCGCTGGGAATCCAGCACCCGGCACATTGTCAGGTCATGTTCAGGGCCGACCTAGTCGATTCCACCGACCCTGACTACGCCAACAGCGCCGCCGAGGCGTACGCCTTCCTCGAACAAACAGTCGAAGACGTCGCAACAGCGATCAACCCCGACCTCGACATCGATCACGCCGGCAAGTTGTGCTGGGCCGCCATGCAGGGGCTGGTGATGTTGCACGAGAACATGGCCAACCTCGACGGCGACAACGGACGTGCAACCGCAGAGGTGCAAGACCTGGTCGTCTCCTTCACGAACCTCATGGTCGAGGGCTTCCGGTCCAGGTGAACGGGCCGCCTCTCTAGACTCCTCGAGGTGAGGGACAGCTCCAATCCAGTGGTCGCCGAGATGTGGCGCGGTGGCGACACCGAATCGGTCCACCGGGGGGCCTGGGTCCTGGTCAGCACCGCGGGACAGGTCATCGACGGGGCCGGCGATCCGTACCAACGGATCTTTGCCCGCAGCTCAAGCAAGAGCCTCCAAGCCTTGGCACTGTTCGAGAGCGGGGCGGCCAAGCGATACGAGGTGCCCAGGCCAGAGATCGCTGTGGCCATCGCGTCGCACAACGGGCAACCAATGCACGTCGATGCGGCCAGGTCGCTGCTGAAGCGAGCCGGCCACACCGACGACGACCTGCTGTGTGGGCCTGAGGCGCCTGCCGGTTCCGCCGCCGACGCAGCTGGGCTGCCGATCATGAACAACTGCTCGGGCAAACATGCGGGATTCTTGGCTGCGGCGAAGTCGCTGGGCGACGCCCCATCCGACTACCTGGACCCAGACAGTGCGCTCCAGACCATGGTCCACAGGGCCGTGGTCGATCTCACCGAAGCTCCTGAGGATTCGATCACCACCGCGATCGACGGATGTAGTGCTCCCACGTTCGAGTTGCCGTTGGCGGCGCTAGCCCGCGGCATCGGTCGAGTCGCGAATCCTGGGGAACTGGCTGCAGACCGCCGAAATGCGTGCGAGGAGATCGTCACTGCAGCTGGCTTACATCCCGAGTTGGTTGGTGGCACGTCTACGCGCAGGTTCGACACCGAGCTGCTGACAGCATCGAACGGTCGGTTGTTCGCCAAAGGTGGCGCCGAGGCAGTTCAGGTGATCGGGGTCGTCGGCGAAGGTGTGGCCCTGGCCGCGAAGATCGATGACGGCCGTCGGCGAGCCATGGCACCGCTCGTGCTACAGGTTCTGAAACGCCACGATCTCATCACCGAGGACGAGCTGGACGCCATGGCCGAGTGGCTTGATCCAGTGCGGCGCAATACCGCCGACGAAGCCGTCGGAAAAACGATCCTGCCTGGCTTCTGATACCACCAAGCGCTTCGGGTGATAGCCGCCACGGTGAACCGGCCGTTGCAGATCAGCGCCGCCAAACCCGTTCTGCCAGCGTAAAGCGCGCGTATGAGCGCGCTTTACGCTGGCAGTTGAACGACGGGGTTCACGCGACGCTGACGTTCACCGGAACCGTGGCTGACAACATGTCGTAGACGGCGGACAGGTTCACCGAGTCCGCCACCAGCTTCTCCAAAGCCTCGTCGGGGGCATCGCCTCGCACGACAAACGTGGCGCTGATCGAGGAGAACCCTCGACGTACGGCTTCGTCGATGCCAAGTACGCCTCGGACATCGATCTCGCCGGCAACCGTCGACTCCACCGCGGACAGCTTGATCTTGCGGGCAGCGGCGATCGTCGCAATACCTCCAGTGATGCAGCCGGCTAGCGCGCCGAGCACCTGCTCTTGAGGAGCTGGGCCCCGACCGGCGCCCAGGGTCGGGTGGTCGAGGGGCAGTTCGTAGGGTTCGGCGTATTGCTGGTCGGCGCCGAGCCCATGCCAATCGCTGATGGTCGAGACGCTGTGGGTGCCATCGACCCAGGCATTGGTGGCCGTGAAACGGAACTGGGCAAGCTCGCTGTTCTCGCTGAGCTTGTTGACAGCGCCGAAGAGCTTGTCGGTGGGCACTCCGTTACGCACGGTGTCGGTGGTTGTCATCTCTCTGTATCTCCTCGTGGTCTGATCCGGTCGGATCGATGCCGCCGCCTCGTGCGCCGGCGAGAACACTGAACAACGACTGAGCCTGAGGGTCTTGTAGACCTGTTGGAGACTGGATGGAGATACATGAAGGTCCTGTTCACCGCCCTGCAAACGGGCTGTCGCCGACAGGCCGAACCCGTAGGCTGCACCGGTGAGCAACGGCAACGAGGTCGAGTCATCGGATTTCGGACTCGCCATGGCCGGCGCAGCAGTTGCCGTCACCGCATGGGGTTCAGTCAGCGTCCTAGTAGTTCACATCGACATGGGCGGG
>JBPCTU010000593.1:0-3673 GCA_051011515.1 Acidimicrobiales bacterium | reverse complement strand
TGAACAGACCGGCGTGGGTCAACGTGTCGAGGTTTCGTTGTTGGGTGGCCAGATCTGGGCGCAGGCGAGCGAGCTGACCCACGCTTCCCTCGGAGGAGCCCAACATCCCCGAGCGAACCGCGGCCATGGACTCATCCCGGCGATTTACGGGATCTTTCCGACCTCGGACGGATGGATAGGCATGATCGGTGTCCCACCCCACCAGAAGGAGGGTTTCTGTCGAGCGCTGGGGCGTCCGGAGATGATCGACGACGAACGCGTGCAGGCCTTCATGTTGACGCCAGACCAACGGGAATCGCTGTTCGCCGATCTCGACGAGATCTTCAAAACCCGCACGACCGATGAGTGGATGGAGCGAATGAACGCCGAGCAGCAGCGCGTCGCCAGGGTAAACGATTACTCCGACGTCCTCGACGACGAAATGGCCTACATCAACGGATATCTGATGGAAGCCGAGCACCCAGAATGGGGAACGGTGAAGCTCCCGGGTTCACCGGTCTGGATGAGTGACACGCCCATGGAGCCGGCCACCGTCACCCCCGAGCTCGGTCAGCACACCGAAGAGGTGTTGCTGGAGGCGGGCTTCAGCTGGGAAGAGATCACCGACCTCCGCGACCGCGGTGCCTGGGGCTAGACGCAGCGGTCTCGCTGGAGCCGGGTAGCGGGATCGAACCACTGACATCTTCTTTACAAGAGAAGTGCTCTACCAACTGAGCTAACCCGGCGGCTGAATCAGTGTAGGCGGGGGGTCTACGGGTTCGATCGTGCATCCGTACCGGCTTGATTCAGCGAACTAGTGACCGACAGGAAACGGATGCGTTAGAGCCACTCGCGGTCGGATGACTGCGAGTCGGTGCCTGTTCGTAACGGAGGGACCAGATGGTGAAGCGGGAGCCTGGGGTGTACCAGAACAGCCTGATCCCGCCCGTTTATCACACGGCCACGTACGTGTTTCAGGACACCGAAGAGGTCTTGCGGTTTCACGAGGGCGGTTCAGAGCTTGGCAGGTATGGCCGGTATCACAACCCCACCTGGCACGAGGCCGAGGTGCAGTTGGCCGAACTCGATCGGTGTGAAGAGGCACTGCTCTTCCCCTCGGGGATGAGTGCCATCTCGACCACCCTTTTTGGGCTGCTCAGCGCCGGTGACCAGTTGTTGTATACCAACAAGGGCTACCGCAACATCCGTCGACTGTGTCAGGACTATGTCGCTCCGTCTGGGGTCGACGTAGTCGGCCTGGATCCTGCCGATACCGATTCGTTCAATGCGTCGCTCGACGAGCACATGGGTGAGCGCACGAAGGCGATCTTGGTCGAGATCCCCTCGAACCCCCACCAGCACCTCGTGGACCTCGAGTACATCTGCGAACGAAAGCCCGACGACGCGATGTTGATCGTCGACAGCACCTTCGCGACCCCGGTGAACTTCCAGCCCAAGATGTTCGGTGCCGACCTCGTGCTCCACAGCGCTACGAAGTACATGGCCGGCCACGCCGATCTGATGGCCGGGACAGTGGCGGGTGACTCGGCGGTCATCAGCCGGCTTCGGACAGCACGCGACGTGATTGGATCGATTCCGGATGCCAACTCGGCATTCCTTCTGACCCGGAGCCTCGCCACACTGCCGATTCGGATGGCTCATCTCAACAGTGTCGGGATGGAAATCGCCAAGTACCTGAACGCCCACCCCAGAATCAACAACGTCCTGTACACGGGGCTGCCCGATCACCCACACCACTCGCTTGCACAGAGATACCTGTCGGGCCATGGCTCGGTGATGTGTTTCGACCTCGACACGGACCGAGAAGGAACGAGCCGGTTCGTCGATGCTCTCGAAATCCCTCGCATGGGAACGAACTTCGGTTCGACGCAGAGCATGGTCGAACAGGTCAGCGTCTTCAACAACTTCTCGGCCGTTGAAGCCGCTGAAGTGGGTATCAGCGACAGCACTGTGCGGATCTACGTCGGGTTCGAGGACCTCGACGATCTGGTCGCCGATATCGAACGTGCGCTGGTCCACATATAGGGGTCATTCGCTTCCCGGTCGGAAATGCTTGAACTGGCGCGCGCGGTCGGCAACGCTCTACAAGTGCCATTGAGCGAACGCCAAGCGGCGATACTCGATTTCGAACGAACCTGGTGGCAGCTCGACGGTTCCAAAGAGGCTGCAATCCGGGAACGGTTCGCGTTGTCGACCACGCGCTACTACCAGCTGCTCAACGAGCTTCTAGACTCTCCCGAGGCGGCTGAGTACGACCCCCTCGTGGTGCGGCGTCTTCAGCGGCTCCGAGCCCGTCGCCGCCGGGCTCGGTTCGGAGCTTCGGCTAACCAGCCGCCGGCTCGATAGCAGGACCGGCATCCGGTCCACGACAGGAGCTTGAAGATGAACCCAGGATGGACGCCAGAGGTGGTTCGATGAACGCCGCCACCAGAGGTGTGATTCTCGCCGCAGCCGCGGTCCTCGTAGGGGTGCTCGTTCTCGGCCAGGCTTACAGCGACGACACTCCGAGCTTCGAAACGGCTTCGCCTGCTCCCGAGAGTGGCGACAGCGGCGGTGACGACGGTTCCTCCGACGACAGCTCTTCTGACGATTCGACGTCCGACGACGGTTCAAGCGACAGCGGCGCCACTGACGACACCGGCACCGATTCCAGCACCGACGGCGGCGACTCCAGTGACGCGGGCGGCGATTCGACCGATGGCTCGACGGACGGCGGTACGGACCCGCCCAACATCCTTCACCCACCAGCGGAGGTCCGAGTTCTGGTCGCGAACGGAACGTCCGTCGCGGGCGCGGCAGGCCGGGTCTCCGACATACTCGAGGCCCGCAACTACGGCGTCTTGACCCCAACCAACACCACTGAGCCGCTCGACGCAACGGTGGTGTACTACGTGCCCGGGTACGAACTCGACGCTCGCCAGATTGCCCAGATCATCGAGGCACCGCCCGAAAGCGTCGCCCCGATGCCCGACACCCCCCCGGTTGATGACTTGAACGAGGCGCATGTTCTGGTCGGGTTGGGCCCTGATCTGGTGACAGGCTGATCCCAGCCAACTCGGTCCATCCGCCTTGGGTTCGCCGATGCGCGTCCTGATCGCGCCGGACAAGTACAAGGGGACTGCCACAGCGATCGAGGTCGCCGCTGCGATGGAGCGCGCCGCCACTGATCTCGGCCACGACACCGTGGTGCAGCCGCTCGCCGATGGCGGAGAGGGGACCCTTGAAGCACTAGGCGGGGCGAACCGGGAGTCGGTCGTAACTGGGCCGTTGGGAAGTCCGGTAACTGCGGAGTGGCGTCTGGGCTCTGGCCGCACAGCCATCGTTGAGATGGCGAGGGCGTCGGGGTTGTACCTGGCCGGAGGTGCTGAGGGGAACGACCCAATCGCGGCGACCACTACCGGCACTGGCGAGTTGATCGATCAGGCGATCCAACGAGGTGCGCGCAGCATCATCGTCGCGGTAGGCGGGTCGGCGAGCACCGACGGCGGGCTGGGTGCGCTGACTGCGATGCACCCTTTGGAGCGCCTGCGCGGGATCGACATCAAAGTCGCTTGCGACGTCCGGACTCGTTTTGTCGATGCAGCCGCCGTCTTCGGTCCCCAGAAGGGGGCGAGCCCAGCTCAGGTGGAGTTTCTTCGCAGGCGACTTGAACGGCTCGTTCAGGACTACCTCT
>JBPCTU010000592.1:0-2956 GCA_051011515.1 Acidimicrobiales bacterium | reverse complement strand
GTGCGTGATGGTGACGCCTTTGTGCTCAACGGCCAGAAGATCTGGACCAGCTTCGCGGCCACCGCCGAATTCTGTTATCTGATCTGTCGCACCGACAGCAGCGGCCCGCCCCACAAGGGGGTCAGCGAGCTCATCGTGCCCATGGACCTACCGGGCATCGAGGTCCGGACCGTCGAGGACATGATCGGCAACGACCACTTCTGCGAGGTCTTCTTCACCGACGTGCGGGTGCCGGTCGAGAATCTGGTAGGTGTCGAAGGCGACGCCTTTCGACAGACCATGGCCCAGCTGGGCAACGAGCGCGGTGGGATCGATCGACTGGTCTCGAACCGGCCCCTCTACGACATGGCGCTCGAATGGGCCGATCGTGACGACCCCCGGATTCGTCAGGAGATCGCCAACATCGAGACCGGGTACCGGATCGGTCGTCTCATGGTCTACAAGGGCGCGCTTGGTCAGGCGAACCCCGACTTCAGTGCGGGTACCAAGGCCTACTGCACCGAACACGAACAACGGGTCGCCGAGTTCGCGGCCCGAGTGTTCGGTGCCGAGGGTGTTGCCGATGCCGAGCTAGCTGCCGCCATTGCCTACTCGCCCGCCTACACGATCCAAGGTGGGATGTCGCCGATCATGCGGAACATCCTGGGAGAGCGAGTTCTTGGGTTGCCGCGAGAACCTAGGTAGACCCTCGTTTCACCCAAGCCCATTCCGTGCCCTCGAACCCCTCGACACCCATAGCTTCCAGCCGGCGTTGCGAGATCAGCCAATTGCCGTCGGGCTGACGACGTAGCTCATCGAGATAACGCAGACGCAGAGCGTCTTGACTGCCGTCCTCCCATTCGTGCCAAGCAGTCACGTACGTGGTTGCCCGGGCAACAGCGCCGTCGATGTCTACGAGGCTCTGGCCCAACTGGTGACTCGTTCGCCGGAACGATGCCTGACCTTGGGCGATGCGGTCGCGGACTGCGTCCCGACCCACGACACGTCCCCCCCGGCCAGGGGCGTAGTCGGTAACTCCATCGTCGGTGAACACCTCGGCCACACCGTCGATGTCGTACTCGTCGAGCCGTTCGCAGTATCGCGCCAGCAGGTCGGCGATCCGTTGACGATCGACGAGTTCGGCCAGCATCGGGTTTGAAGAGTCCAGGGAACCGACATTAGGCCATGATGGTGGACCCACTCGGGTGTGAACGGCTGGAGGAACGACGTCGTGGCGGATCAACAGAGTTGGCTCGAGGGCATAACCGTGCTCGACATCACCAGGTACCTGGCTGGGCCGGCAGTGACGAGGCTGCTCACCGAATTGGGCGCCGATGTCATCAAGATCGAACAACCCCCCTACGGCGACCCGAATCGTTCCAACCGCCCCCGAATCAATCGTCGAGCAGGCGCCCACATCCAACAGAACCGGGGCAAACGAAGCGTGTGCCTCGACATCAACACCGACGAAGGGGCGGGGATAATTCGCGACCTCGTTCCCCACGTCGATGTCGTGGTCGAGAACTTCAGTCCAGGGGTCATGGCCCGTAAAGGCCTGGCGTACGAAGATCTCAAGGCCATCAAACCCGACATCATTATGGCGTCGGTCTCGGGGTTCGGTCAGACAGGTCCACTGTCGGAGCGGCCATGTTTCGACATCATCGCTCAGGGTTATTCCGGCTTCATGCACATGACCGGCGACCCCGACGGTCCACCGATGTTCACCGGTAGCGCCGTTGCTGACAGCAACGTGGGGGTCCACGGTTTCGCGGCGATCGGCCACGCTCTGTTCCATCGCGAACGCACGGGTAGAGGCACCCACCTGGACGTCGCGATGCTCGACTCGCTGTTCCATTTCCACGAACAGGTCATCCATGGGGTTTCCATGGACCCGGACTTCCACGACGCCCGACAAGGACGCGACTACCCGACGTTGTCACCCGCCGGCGCATTCCAAGGGCCCGAAGGCTGGATCACCATCCTTTGCACCGAGTGGCAGATGAAGAACCTTTGGGCCGCGATGGGCCAACCCGAGTTGGCTGACGATCCCCGGTTCGTTTCGAACCCCGTCCGGATCGAGAACCGCGAAGTGTTGACCGAGCTGATAGAGGCCTGGATGGCCACCTTCGACACTGACGAACAACTCCTCGACGCCCTGGCCGGGGCCCGGGTCCCAGCTGGTCCGGTTCTGACACCGCGCGACACCATCTCGCACCCGCACTTCGTCGAACGTGGTGTTGTGCGTTTCGTCGAGGACCCGTTGGCCGGCACGGTTGCCATCCCGGGGTTTCCGTTCAAGAGCAGCGATCCGTTCCCGCCCGACGACCACCAAGCACCGGCCTTGGGTGAACACAACGGCGAAGTCCTCAGCGGAATGCTGGGTATCAGCGACGACCGGCTGGCCGAGCTGGCTGAAGCCGGGGTCATCGCGTCGAAGCCCCACTAGGTGCACGGCACATGAAGCAGATCACCCAAGACGAGTACCGAAGCCGTCTGTTCGACGATCTGGTCGTAGGCGAACGGTTCCAATCCAGGTGGATGTTGGTGTCGGCCGAGGAGATCCTGGAGTTCTCCGAGAAGTACGACCGTCAGTTCTTTCACCTCGACGAAGAGGCCGCGGAGAGTTCCAGGTTCGGTGGCCTGGTGGCCTCTGGCGCCCAGACTTTCGCTGTCTGGAACGTGCTGAACCTGGAGGCCAACGGTGACATCGCCTGGATAGCCGGTGTGGGGTTCGAGAAGTTCAGGTTCCCGAATCCGCTGCGTCCAGGAGTGGAGTTCCAATCGCGGAGTGAGTTGGTCACTGCTCGAGTGTCCAAGTCAGACGAGAGTCGGGGAGTGGTCACTCATCTGTGTGAGCTGTGGACTCGGGAGGATCAGTGCCTGTTCACGGCCGAGGTGACTGCCCTGGTCGAGCGCGTTGATTAGGCGATGGGCCCGTCGGAATCCAACAGGCCGGTGTTCATCAACTCGAGAGCTT
>JBPCTU010000591.1:0-3659 GCA_051011515.1 Acidimicrobiales bacterium | reverse complement strand
ACCTCGCGAAGCGCGACAGCTCGAGATCCGGAACAAGACAAGGCGCCTGCGGGGCAGGATCGACAAGTTCGGCGTTCTTCCCGTTACGACCGAGATGGCCACCCGGCCATCGGTGGTCGCCAAGGTGCCGGGCGTCTCGGGCCTTCGCTCGCGAGCGATGGACTCGATGATGAAGAAGGAGAAGGCGGGCCGGAAGCGTCACTGGGACCCGAACGGTCCCGACCTCCTTCGCTGAGCCTGGCCCGCTCTCCGACACGCCAGCTCCCGCCCTGTTACTCCCGGCGCGAGTGACGGCCTGACATATGATCGGAGCCATGACTTCGAGTTATGCCGTCCCAGCAGCGCGACCCTCGGTCGAGGCGTGCGACTTAGACGACTTCATCGCAGTACTGAGCGACGAGGTCGACCCGAACGTATACCCACTGGCATCCGAGTGGCGCGAAGGTGTGCCGGTCTACGAGTGCCCGCGTCTGGACGCCATCGAGCTTCAGGATGAGCTCGAGCGGGTCCTCCTGAACGGACCTGGCATCGTGGTTTTGAAGGACGCCGTGGACCCAGAGGCGGTTGATCGGGCATCGGATGTCTTCCGTTCGATCATCATCGACGAGAAAGAGCGGGGCGAGGCTCGCGGTGATCACTACGCAAAGCCCGGCGCCAACGACCGCATTTGGAACGCACTGGAAAAGCTCGCGGTCGCCGACCCGGACGTGTTCGTCGACTACTACTCGAGCGAAGCGATTGCGGTTGCGGCGCGGGCATGGTTGGGCCCGGCTTACCAGGTGACATCGCAGGTCAACGTTGTGAATCCAGGGGGCGAGGCTCAGTCGCCTCACCGCGACTACCACCTCGGCTTCACGACCGACGCCGTGGCGTCTCAGTATCCCCTCCATGCTCACCTGCTTTCGCCTGTCCTCACACTCCAGGGCGCTGTGGCTCACGGCGACATGCCCGTCGACACAGGTCCGACGATGTACCTGCCCCACTCGCACAAGTACGAACTCGGCTTCCTCGCGTGGCGCCGCCCGGAGTTCATCGAGTACTTCCTCCAGAATCGGGTCCAACTCCCGCTGGAGAAGGGTGACGCGGTGTTCTTCAGCCCGGCACTGTTCCACGCCGCCGGCCACAACCGCACTGCTGATGTGTGGCGTATGGCCAATTTGTTGCAGATCTCCTCGGCCTTTGGCCGGGCCATGGAGACCATCGACCGAACCAGGATGACAACGGCGATCTATCCGGCACTGGCGCAACGCTTCTCGGTGGTCGAGAACCGCGGCACAGTGCTCAACGCGGTCGCCGCCGCTGCCGAGGGGTATGCATTCCCCACCAACCTCGACTTCGATCAGCCGGTCGAGGGCCTCGCGCCACCGTCCCAGGCAGACCTGGTTGTCGAGGCGCTCGAACAGAACTGGTCCGGCGCCGAGCTCGAAGCTGCCTTGGCGGCTCAGAATCGTCGTCGGTTGAGCCAATAGGCCCCGACGTATCGCTACGCGAAGGGACGCATTTGATCGACCTGACCGGCAAGGTGTTCGTCATCACCGGCGGCAACGGTGGTATCGGGTTGGGAATGGCCGAGGGTATTGCACTCTCGGGCGGCGCCGTTGTGGTGTGGGGGCGTCGTCAGGAGAAGAACGACGAAGCGGTCGGTCGCATTCGCGAGCTGGGCGGCAGCGCCGAAGCCTTCGTCTGCGACGTCTCGGAAGAGGCGTCGGTCGTCGAGACCATGCAGCGTTCGGCCGAAGCTTTCGGTCGTCTGGACGGCGTATTCGCCAACGCCGGCCGGTCGGGGAGCGGAACCGCGTTTGTCGACCTGTCGCTGGACGAGTGGCGATCGATGATGAGCGTCAACCTAGATGGTGCCTTTCTCACTCTTCGCGAGGGAGCGAGGTTCCTGGTCGAACAAGGGCAAGGTGGCAGCCTCGTCGCGGTCTCGTCGACCTCGGCTGTCCATGGCGCAGGCGGAAATGAGGCTTACGGAACCGCAAAGACCGGCTTGAACGGTTTGGTGCGTGCCCTCGCAGTGGCGTTGGCGCGTTATGAGATCCGGGTGAATTCGCTGCTGCCAGGATGGACCGTGACCGAGCTGGCTTCGGGTGCCTACGAGAACGACCGCTTCAGAGAGGTGACTACGAGGCGGACTCCGGTTCGCCGGTGGGCCGACCCGACCGAATTCCGTGAGGTCGGGGCGTTCCTGGCCGACCCGACCCAGACTTTCCACACCGGACAAGAGGTCTGCGTCGACGGTGGCTACACGGTCTTCTGATTGCTCTCACGACCAGAGGGTTATGTGGACGCGTGGTTTGAACCGGCCGATGTCGGTTCCTGACCCGCTCAACATTGCCTGGATGGCGCGCGGCGTCGACGCGAACCGGATGAACTCGCGGGCGGGCTGGCTTGCCCGGTCCGGTGCCAGCGACGTCATCGCCCATGTCCACGATGCCGAGAGGTTTGGGCCTTCGAGGCGCACCAAGGACCCAGCGTTGATGGCGGCAGAAACAGCGAACGAGGGGGCCAAGGCCACGCCCTGGCCGTCCCGGGCTTCGTCGAGAGCCGCGGCGTGACTCGAGTAGATTCGTTGTCGCGACTCAGGCACGCCTGCCCGTTGGAGTATGTACTGCGATACGCCTGCCGGGTCGACGGCTGACGGGCCAAGAAGCCACGGGAGTTCGAGCGGATCGGCGTCGCCCCTGTCGGGCCTCGCCACGGCGACCACCTCGTAACGGAGCGAGTCGGCACTCGAGATCCCGAAGGGTGTCGGCCCGGAAGCCTTTGGTCCGATGGCGACATCGGCTCCGTGGCTCATAAGGAGCTCGTTGAATCGGGTCGCGCTCTCGACGAACAGCTCGACTTCGAGATCGTTGGCTCGCGCCGAGAAGACTTCGATGAGTCCCGGTGCGGCGTACTCCGCAAAGAGGCTGGTGGCGGCGACACGCAACATGCGGCGGCCTTCGTGGGCATCGCTGACCTCGCGCACGGTTTGGTCCTGGAGGCCGAGAATCTCGACCGCGCGATGGGCCAGCCGAAGGCCTCCTGGGGTGAACACCAAGCCGTCCTTCGACGGATGGAACAGCCGATCGTCGAGCTCTCGGCGGAGGGCCCCAACGTTGCCCGACACCGCAGCCTCGGTGACCCCCAGTTCCGAGGCCGCGCCCCGAACCGATCCCACCCTCACCACAGTGGCGAAGCTCCGAAGCTGGGTCGGCGTCATGTGAGCACGACCCCGGTCCTCGTTGGCGCCCACACCACATTAAGCATCGCCTTAAGTTACGTTGACAGCGGCCCGTTTGCCTTGCCAGGGTGCTGTAGTCCAAACACCTTGTGGGGTCTCTGTCATGCAAGTTCCCGCTCCGTTCGAGTACGAACGGGCCTCTAGCGTCGACGATGCAATCGGCCTGCTCGAACGCCTCGGTTCCGAGGCACGCCTGGTCGCCGGTGGCCACAGCCTGCTCCCCATGATGCGGCTACGTCTCGCGACGCCGGAATACCTGATCGACATCAACGATCTCGCCGACGAGTTGGGGTTCATCCGTGTCGAGGGCGACGAGATGGCCATCGGCGCAATGACGCGGCACAGAGAGCTGTTGGAGTCCGACGTCTTGGCCGAGGCCTTTCCGATCTTCCGCGACGCCGAGAAGGTCATCGCCGACCCCGTGGTGCGGAAT
>JBPCTU010000590.1:0-9483 GCA_051011515.1 Acidimicrobiales bacterium | reverse complement strand
CCGACCACCCACTGCACCTAGGTGTCACCGAGGCCGGTCCTCCGCCTGCGGGGCTCATCAAGTCGACCGCTGGTATCGCCACCCTGCTTGCAGAAGGCATCGGAGACACGATTCGCTACTCCTTGACGGCCGACCCCGTCCAGGAGGCGCAAGCCGGTCGCGGGTTGTTGGAGGCGATGGGGCTTCGCGAACGGAAGAACGTCGATCTCATCGCCTGCCCCTCATGCGGGCGCGCCGAGATCGATGTATCTGCGGTTGCTGAAGATGCCCAAGCGGCATTTGCCGAGCTCGAACTCCCGTTGCAGGTTGCCGTGATGGGGTGTGTGGTCAATGGGCCTGGAGAGGCTCGTGACGCCGATTTGGGGATAGCGGCGGGAAATCGCCGGGGTCATCTGTTCGTCAAGGGTCAGAACGCCGCGGTAGTAGCCGAGGACGAGATGGTCGAGGCGCTGGTCGAGTGGGCCAAATACATCGCAGATCATGGTGCTGAAGCAGCGTTGGCTCGGGTGGACACGCAAAAGGCGGCGAGAGAAGCCGAAAAGGACCGTTCCAGCCTGCTGTTGAGCCAGGGCGCCGACGCCAACGACGCCGGAGCGAAGGTCGAGTTGATCCGGAAGCTCTGACGAGCAGCGGGGCCGATTCGGCGACGGCTCCGGCTATAGTTGTGACTCGTCTTGATCCATGTGGAAAGGCGTGGGCTCGGCCCACGCCTTCGCTCTTGTTCGGACGTGTTATCGCTCGGGGTTGGCCAGGTTTGGCCAGGCGAGCACAGATGTTGCTTCGTATCTACGCGTGAAGGGAGAACCAGATGGCCGTTGTCGACAGAGTCACCGATCTGGTCCTGCCTCTCATCGAGTCCGCCGGGTTGAAGCTGTATGACGTAGAGGTCAATGGCCCGATACTTCGGGTCACCGTCGACGGTCCCAACGGCGTTCTCCTCGACGACCTGGCTGAACTCACCAAGACGTTCTCACGGGCTCTCGACGAAGCAGATCCCCTGCCAAGTTCTTACACGTTGGAGGTCTCGAGCCCGGGGCTCGAACGCCGTCTACGCACTGCTGCGCACTTCGAAGGGGCGGTCGGCGAGGAAGTCAGCATCAAGCTGGGCCCTCACGTTGATGGGCCCCGGCGGGTTCGCGGGACCATACAGTCGGCAGACCAGACACAGGTGTCCGTTGCGGCCGATCCGGCAGAGTCGGGAGAGGACGCCGAACTCGTTGTAATCGCGTTCGACGACATCACCAAGGCTGTAACCGTGTTCGATTGGAGTCCCGCTCCCAAACCCGGCCAGGGCTCCGGCAAGCAACGATCAGACAAGGGCTCAGACACCAGCAAGGAATCGGGTCCTTCGCCAACCGACGACTTCGAGAAGAGGGCCGGCGTTTCATGAGTACCGAGATGATGGACGCCCTCCAGGCGTTGGCGCAGGACAAGGGAATTTCAGTCGACACCCTCTTCGCCGCTCTTGCCGATGCGCTGGAGTCGGCTTACAAGCGGATGCCCGAGGCCTACGAGTACGCGTGGGTCACCATTGACCCTGAGTCGATGGACATCAGGGTCTACGCACAAGAGCTCGACGAGGATGGCGAACCCTTCGGCGACGAGTTCGACGTCACACCCGACAACTTCGGCAGGATTGCCGCCCAGACCGCCAAGCAGGTCATGACCCAGCGGATTCGAGAGGCCGAACGCGAACTCAAGTACGAGGAGTACGCCGGCCGCGAAGGCGACATCGTCACTGGCATCATTCAACAGAGCGACAGCCGTTACACGCTGTTGGACCTTGGGCGCGTAGAAGCACTACTACCTCAAGCCGAACAGGTTGCCAACGAGCGGCCGGACTCGAACGCCCGGATCAAGGCATACATCGTCGAGGTCCGGAAAACGGCCAAGGGGCCTCAGATCGTGGTCAGCCGGACCCACCCGGGTCTGATCAAGCGACTTTTCGAGCTCGAAGTACCAGAGATCGCCGACGGCATTGTCGAGATCAAAGCTTGCGCTCGCGAGCCCGGCCACCGGACCAAGATTGCGGTTTGGTCCAACGACCAGAACGTAGATCCGGTCGGAGCGTGCGTCGGTGCGCGGGGCGCACGAGTCCGTATGGTCGTGAACGAACTCCGCGGCGAGAAGATCGACATTGTCCCGTTCTCCGAGGAGTCCGAGGACTTCGTCATGAAGGCCTTGTCACCGGCCAAGGTGAAAGAAGTCAGGATCGACGAGGTCACCGGGACCGCCGAGGTGATCGTTCCTGACTATCAGCTCTCCCTGGCTATCGGCAAGGAAGGGCAGAACGCTCGTCTGACAGCGCGACTCACCGGTTGGAGGGTGGACATCAAGTCCGAAACTCAACTGGCCGAAGAAGAGGCCTACGGCGACGTCGATTGGGCCGAAGGTGAATGGATCATCGATCCCGAGTCCGGCGAACAGCTGTGGCAACCAGCCGGCGGTGGGCCGGCGATCTCCGCCGAGCAGTGGGCCGAGATGGGCGCAGCGGGCGATGGCGACGAAGACTCCGAGGCTGGCAGTGGCGACTCAAATACGGAGGGCGACGAGTCAGAGTCTGATGAGCAGACGCCCGACACGGACGAGGCTGAGCCTGTCGATGACAGCGTTGATGAGGCTGACGCCGCCGCCGCCGACGGTGATGGCGCCGCCGAAGCCGAGGCTGTTGATGATGGCGCCGATGAGGCCGAGGAGTCTCCTGATGCTGGTGACTCCGGCGACGATCAGGCCGACACCGATGCAGCCGACCAAGAAGACGAAACCGAAGAGGCGGTCGAGGCCTCTGATGACGAGGAAGGCGAGGACGCATAACACCGAATCGCACCTGCATCGGATGCCGACGGGTTCGTCAGCAATCCGACCTGGTGCGGTTCACGGCCGGCACTGACGGTCAGGCGACGCAAGGCCGCAATCAATCAGGCCGAGGTGCGTGGCTCTGCCGCTCAGTTGACTGTTTGGAAAGGGCGGTAGCCAAGTCGGCGTTCGAAAGAGCGCTCGGAGTGCCGCTCGGAGCCGAGGACATGCATCTGCTGCAAAAGGAATTCGATACTTCGCAGGTTCACTGCGGATCGTGACAGGATTAAGAACCGGGAGACCACGAGTCTCCCTTCATGAATGAAGGCTTGAAGGAACACTTTGCCAGCGAAAGTACGGGTCTATGAGCTCGCTAGAGAGCTCGGGCTGACGAACAAGGAAACGCTCGATCTCTGCGATGCCCTCGGCATCGGAGTAAAGAGCCATTCGTCCAGCATCGTCGATGCGCAGGCCGACCGCGTGCGCCGTAAGGCGGAACGCGAGGGACTCGTCCGCGACGAGCAGCCCGCTGAACCAGCCAAGAAGAAGGCTCCGGCCAAAAAGAAGGCTCCGGCCAAAAAGGCGGCCACCAAGAAGGCTCCGGCCGAGAAGGCTGAGGCCAAGCCTGAACCGGTCGAGGAACCTCCCGCCGAAGAGCCGGACCCCGAACCAGAGCCCGCGCTCGAGGAAGCTCCAGTCGAACCGGCCCCCGACCCACCATCGGTCGACGAGGCTCCAGCTGTAGATCCGACACCTCCTGAGCCGAAGAAACCAGCTCGGGTGGTGACGTCGAGTGGTAGCGCGCGGCCGCCACGGCCCGAACCCGAGCCTGCACCACCAGCACCTGCAGCGCCGGAAGCTGCACCTGCAGCGCCAGAACCCGAGCCTGCACCACCAGCACCTGCAGCGCCAGAAGCTGCACCTGCAGCGCCAGAAGCCGCACCTGCACCACCAGCACCTGCAGCGCCAGAAGCCGCACCAGCGGCCGCGTCGGCGCCACCGCCCACGCCGAGCCCCGAGGCCCCTCCCGCTGAAGCACCCGCTGAGGCGCCGATGTCGGCATCCGGCAAGCCAATCCCACCTCCTCCTCGATCCTCGAGTGGGAAACCCATACCGCCACCCCCTGGCCGGGGTGGACGAGGACCGAGCGCAGCGCCCGGTCGCCCGTCATCCGATCGTGGCCGGCCCGGCGGTGGCTTCTCCCGCGGCCCTGGGGGCCAGGGTCCTGGTGGCCCGCGCCCGGGAGGTTCTCCCGGCGGCGGCCCCGGCGGTCCACCTTCTGGACGGCCCGGTGGTGGTCCTCCCGGACGTGGCGGGCCCCAACGCCCGCAGCGCCGGCGAAAGAGCCGAAGGCGTAGGCGTCAAGAAGAGCTTCAGCCGATGGACGCGCCGTCCTACACGCCTGAAGACGCCCCGGTGCCCGAGGGCGAAGTGGTTGTCGAACGGGCTTCGACACCGCTCGATGTCGGACCCAAGTTCAATCGGACCGTGGCCGACGTCGTCAAGTTCTTGATGGAGAACGGCGAGATGGTCACCGCGACCCAGTCGTTGTCCGACGACATGATCGAGCTGTTCGCGGCCGAGATCGGAGCCGAGGTACGGCTCGTCGATCCCGGCGAGGAACAAGAACTCGAATTGCTCAAAAAACTCGACCTCGAGGCGGAATCCGACGCCGACGACGCGGCACCGCACCGACCACCGGTCATCACCGTCATGGGCCATGTCGATCATGGCAAGACGAAGCTTCTCGACCAGATCCGGCGCGCCAATGTCGTGGACGGCGAGGCTGGCGGGATCACCCAACACATCGGCGCCTACCAGACTGAGCGTGGCGGTCACGTACTCACCTTCCTGGACACGCCTGGTCACGAAGCGTTCACCGCCATGCGTGCTCGCGGCGCCGAGGCAACGGACATCGTGGTGCTCGTTGTGGCCGCCGACGACGGCTTCATGCCACAGACCGAAGAAGCGCTCAACCATGCTCGGGCCGCAGAGGTGCCGATCATCGTGGCGCTCAACAAGATCGACCGCGACAACGCCGACCCCCAGCGTGTCATGACCCAGCTCGCCGAGCACGATCTGGTTCCGGAATCGTGGGGTGGCGACACCATCGTGAACGAGATTTCGGCGTTGCAGAACGTCGGCGTCGATGAGCTGCTGGAGAGCTTGGTTCTGGTGGCCGAAGTCGAAGATCTCCGTGCAGCCTCAGAAGGTCGAGCTCAAGGCTCGGTGCTGGAGGCGCACCTGGACATCGGTCGGGGCCCTGTGGCAACCGTTCTTGTGCAACACGGGACCTTGAGTGTCGGCGACCCGATGGTCGCCGGACCCGCCTGGGGCCGTGTGCGAGCGCTCATCAACGACCGCGGTGAGCAGGTCACCGAGGCCGGACCATCGGTTCCTGTACAGGTCCTCGGCCTATCCGATGTCGCGAACGCCGGCGACCAGTTCGTGGTGGCTCCCGACGAGAAGACCGCCCGAGATGTCGCCGATACCAGAGAGCATTACACGCGTGTCGCTTCGTTGGGCCGAGATGCCGCGGCTACCGCTGGTGGAGCGAAGCTCGAGGACATCTTCAGCCAGATTCGGGCCGGCGAGACGGCCACTCTGAACCTCATCGTCAAGGCCGACGTCAACGGTTCACTCGAAGCGGTGACCGAGAGCCTCAAGAAGTTGGAACGCGAAGAGGTCAACCTCTCGTTCGTGCACCGCGGTGTCGGCGGCATAACCGAAAACGACGTTCAACTTGCGGCGACGGCCAACGCTACGATCCTCGGCTTCAACGTCCGTCCTGACCGAAAAGCTCGCGAGATGGCCGAGACCGAGCATGTCGAGATCCGTAACTACGAGATCATCTACAAGCTTCTCGAGGACATCGAATCGGCGATGGTCGGGATGCTGGCGCCGGAGTTCGAAGAGGTCGTCACCGGTGAGGCCGAAGTCCGTGAGATCTTCCGAGTTCCCAGGGTCGGAGCTATCGCCGGCTGTTATGTCCTCAATGGCCAGATCACCCGAGGTTCCAAGGTGCGGTTCCTGCGAGACGGCGTCATCATCTGGAAGGGTGACATCTCTTCTCTGCGGCGCTTCAAAGAGGATGTCCGCGAGGTAGCCGCCGGCTACGAATGTGGCATTGGACTCTCTGACTTCCAGGACCTCAAGAACGGCGACCTCATCGAGACATTCGACGAAGTCGAGATCGAACGGTCATAACGCCTTCGCGTGGCCGGGCTGTGTTCGTCGATGCACGTACTAGCCCTCAGAGTCGAACTCCACCTTCCTGGAGTTCGCTCACTGAAGGAGAAGCGGTCGCTTCTGAGGCCGCTGTTGGACGGCGGTCGCAACCGGTTCCCGGTGTCGATGGCCGAGGTTGGCCACCAGGATTCACACAAGCGCGCAGCGATCGGCGTGTCGGTCGTATCTGGCTCGGCAACCAAGGCGGCTGAAGTGATCGACGGGGTCGAACGGTTTGTTTGGACGCTGCCCGATATCGAGGTCGTGAGTGCCGGTCGCGAGTGGATGGACATGGACGGCCTGGGTGGCTGAAGCGGCCGGCGGGTTGGTTGGCGAGCGTGAAGGTCGGCACCGGCCCGTGGCTTGTTGGTATTGGCCCCGGCTCTGTCGGTGAACCTGCCATGGCGCGTGGAGGTAGCCTCTGTTGATGGCCAAGCGGAGACGAAACTCACCCCGTGACTATCCACGGACTGCTCGCCTCAACGAGTTGCTTCGCGAGGTTCTTGCGTCCGAGATCGACCAGATCGACGATCCGCGGCTGGGATGGATCAGCGTCTCTGGCATCGAGGTGGATGCGGAGTTGACCAAAGCACGCGTGTACCTGTCCTTTCTCGACGACGCCGAATCAGGGGAGTCGATCGAGGTGCTGGAAGAGAGCCGAGGGGCTCTCAAGCAAGCAATCGGCAACCAGACGCGTCTGCGGAAAGTACCCGATCTCGAGTTCATCGTGGATCCCGCGATCACAGGTGGAGGACGGGTCGAGGAGATCTTGTCGGATCTACGCAACAGCGGCGAGATCGAGTGACCAAGAGGTCCGCCGCCACACCCAACGGTTTCGCAGTAGTTGACAAGGACACCGGTTGGACAAGCCACGACGTCGTCGCCAGGGCCCGAAAACACTTCGACACCCGGAAGGTTGGGCACTCTGGCACCCTTGACCCCTCGGCAACGGGTGTTCTCGTGCTCGGAGTCGGGCGGGCCACGAAGTTGTTGAGGTTCGTGACGGCACTCCCGAAGCGTTATCACGCGACGTTTCAGCTCGGAGTAGAGACCACAACCCTCGATGCCGATGGTGAAGTGACCGAGCGGAGAGACGTCGGTGATGTCGGCCTCGAACAGATCAACGGCGTTCTCGAGAGCTTCGTGGGCCAGATCCAGCAGGTACCTCCCATGGTGTCGGCGGTCAAGATCGACGGCCGCCGTCTTCATGAGCTGGCTCGAGAGGGCAAGGAGGTGGATCGCCCAGCGCGAACCGTCACGGTCCACGAGCTCACGGTGACGCCGGCCGAAGAGCCGAACACCTTCGCCATGGACGTGTCTTGTTCGTCAGGAACCTACGTACGTTCCATTGCCGCTGATATCGGTTCCGCAGTGGGAACGGGCGCACATGTTCGGACCCTGCGACGGAACGCGGTCGGGTCCTTCGTCGAGGCTAAGGCCCTCCCAGTGGATCAGGCCGTGTTGATCTCGATGGCCGATGGTCTGCGGGACTACGCGGCTTCGACCGTCAATGGGGAGGTCGCGCTCGCGGTCAGGAATGGGCGCGTCCTGGCCTGCGACGTTCTCGGAGTGTCCGGAGCCGGGCCGTGGGCAGTTCACAGCGACGAGGGGGCCCTGTTGGCGGTTTATGAACTACGCGACGACTCCCGGGCAAAGCCGGCTGTGGTTGTAGCACCGGCATCGGACTGAGGGCTCGCAGGCGACTCGCCGGGCAGGTGGTCTAGCGGGGTGGGCGACCGACATTCTGCCGGAGCTGGGGGTGTTGCCGGTAGGTTGCACGGGTGACCATGCAGATCATTCGGGACGGCGACTCGCTGCCCGCGAACGTAGGCGGCACCGCGGTCAGCATCGGCGTTTACGACGGCGTGCATCTCGGCCATGAGGCATTGCTGGGGCGCCTCCAGCAGAGAGCTGAATCCGAGGGGCTCGCCACAGCGGTGGTGACCTTTGATCGCCATCCAGCTCTCGTCACCCGGCCCGCGAATGCCCCCAAGCTGCTCACCACCCTCGACCAGAAGCTCGAACTCCTCGATGCTGCTGGGGTCGAGTACGTGTATCTGGTGGAGTTCACACCGGAGCGGGCCCAGACATCAGCCACAGACTTCTTCGAAGAGGTTTTTGTTCGAGGCGTTCGGGCGCGGTCGGTAGTCGTCGGTGAGGACTTCCACTTCGGACGCGACCGTGGCGGCAATATCGATCTGCTTCAGGACATGGGTCAAGCTCATGGCATCGAGGTCGTGGCTCTCGAGTTGGTCAAGCTCGAGGTTGAATCGCCAGAGCCGGTGTCGTCGACGGCCATTCGTCGAAAGCTTGCCGGCGGCGACATTCGCGCCGCCAACGCGATGCTCGGGCGGCGCTTCGAGATCCGGGGCCCGGTCATCATGGGGGATCAGCGCGGCCGGACGATCGGCTTTCCAACGGCGAATGTGCCGGTCCCCAAACACATGGCCTGGCCGGCCGATGCCGTGTACGCCGGTTGGTACCTTCGACCCGACGGCGAGCGCCACATGGCTGCGATCAACATTGGCCGTCGTCCAACGTTCTACGAACATGCCGAACAATCGCTGCTCGAGGCCCATGTAATCGATTTCGACGGTGATCTCTACGGAGAGCAGGCCCACGTCCAGTTCGAGCGCTTTCTGCGTAGCGAGCAACGATTTGACGGCATCGACGCCCTTGCGGCTCAACTGAAACAAGACGTCGAGCGAGCGCGTCAGATCCTCGCCGACGCCGACCTCAGGTAATCAACTCGGCTGGCACATCGCCCGGGGAGGCTTTGTGTCTCGAGGTAGTTAGCCTCTATGGGGGCCTGATTTCGGGCCCAACGAGACCGGCGGGTTTCCCGCCTACTCGACAGATAGCTGCAATGGCTCCGAACTTCGCGAAAGTCGGGTTCAGGGGCCGGGTCAGGACACCCGAGCTGGCACGCTCCAGCAGAAACGAACAAGCAGGAACAGATGGCTGCGAATCTTCCGCCCAAGGCCGACACAATCGCCGACAACCGGCTGCACGACAGTGACACCGGTTCGCCGGAGGTACAGATTGCGTTGTTGACCGACCGCATCAATCACCTCACCGAGCACCTGAAGGTCCACAACAAGGACCATCACAGCCGGCGAGGTCTACTCATGCTGGTCGGCCGCCGCCGCCGGATGCTCGACTATGTCGCCGAAAACGACGTCGAGCGGTATCGATCCATCATCGCCAAGCTCGGTCTCCGCAGGTAGCAAACTGGAGATGTACCGACGCTGGGTCCTCGGTCCCGGTGGTTGGTTCCCGACGGAACCATTAGCGGTGTAATACGAACCCGAGGAACAACTGCATACAGAACCTCAGTGGCGAGCAGGTCAGCTGCCAGTTGAAGAGGCCTGGGCTCGGATCGGGATCACCATCACTCCCTGGTCCGGACCTCTTCAACTGGGAAGCTGGGCTCCGCCATCGAGTGTCCGCAGCGGAAGG
>JBPCTU010000589.1:0-5727 GCA_051011515.1 Acidimicrobiales bacterium | reverse complement strand
AGTCGCCATCGGACCAACAAGCACTAGCCCCAAGCGCGATTGCGACCACAACAACCACAAGGCACTTCATAGCGCCTCGGGTGGATGGGTGCCGGGGCGGGTCGAAGTAGTCATGGATGTCGACCTTGGACTTCGGGTCGTGTCGTCATCTGTCAATTATGGTCGCGTCGGATCCGCTGTCGTCTGCGAGATCGCGTCGAGTTGACGAACGCTCCCCGGCTCCAAACATCTGAGGCGATCCGCTACGTTCGGACCGCCAGCATCACCGCCCGGAAATCTCAGATCGGCGCGCCGAGGAACCGGCGTCCTGCCGTGGGCTGAGCACCTGATAACAGCTCCTCAATACTGGGCCGGCCCGGTCCCTGCGTGATTGGTTTCCTTCTAGGTCTCCGGTGCCGTCAATCAAACTCGAGGCAAGCGGGCGAGCGTTGTCGAGTGCTGTAGTCGTGCCGATTCCGGACGGGCTGTCGACAAGCTCGGACGCCGGCATTGGGCAGTCGCCGCCTTGTTCTTTGCTCGCTGATCCGCGCTGCTCAAGGGGTGTGGCTGTTGATGAATCTGGCGAGTGCGGTTGCAGCTGCGGATGGTTGTTCCATCTGAAGAAAGTGTGAGGAGCCGTTGAGGGTGTGAGTCGAGATGTTAGGTAGCCACTGCGTGAGCAGATCGGCGGCTTCTTGAAAGACGGCGGGAGAGTCGGTTCCTCGAACGATCAGCGTTGGGATGGCCGTCCTTGCAGCGGTCGATTCGTCGAGTTCGAACGTTGACAGTGCGTTGAGATCGCTAGTGAAGAGTGTGGCAAGGTCCGCTACCGCTTGGCTCGTGGCTTCGTTGGGCAGGTTGACGAGACGGGCCATTGGGTTGTCCCCGCCGACGAGTGCGAGGAACGCGCCCAATGCTCCCGGCAGGTCTCCGTCGTCGTATAGCTTGGCCGATGGTTCGACACCGGCGGCAAAGTTGGCACCTGAGGGAACGCTGACGAACGCTGGTTCGAGGAGTGTAAGAGAGTGGACTCGTTGCGGGGAATCGATAGCGATCTGGATGGCTATCAGTCCCGCAAGTGAGTGGCCGACTACATGGGCGTTTGCTATGTCGAGATGGTCGAGGAGGGCGAGGGCGTCTCCGGCCTCCTCGACAATGGTCCGCGGTTGGTCGGGCTGTGTGCTGGTGCCGAAACCTCTTCGGTGATAGGTGACGAGCCGCATCGCCTGGAGCTCGTCGCTCGCGGCGATCATCTGCTCGTACGAATCGGCGACGACTGCTCCGTGGATGAGCAGTACTGGTTCACCGTCGAAACGGTCCTGATAGTCGATAGTTGAGTCGCTCACTGTCATGGTTGTCATTGTTGGATGCTCCAGTTCCCCGCGTGTGGTTGACCGCAAGGCGTAGTTCATTTTCGGTATTGATGATCGTGAGGTGTGGTGGATGCACAATGGATGAAGTGGGGATGAAGGAACCTGGCAGCGAGGAAGGTCTGGCCATGGCCTCACCAAGGCTCTTGATAAACCTGCTCGGCTCCATCGATGCAACTGTGGCCGGTGATGGATTGGCCATCGGGGGTCGACAGCCTCGGCTCGGGTTGGCCGCCCTGGCGTTGGCTGTGCCAGGGCCCGTCAGCGTCGACGGTCTAATCGATGCGCTGTGGGACGATCCACCAACTTCCGCAGTGAAGACCGTTCGTTCGGTAGTCAGTCGCCTCCGGTCCGCTCTGGGGTCAGAGGTCATCGAATCGTCGAGATTTGGCTATCGGCTCGCTGTTCCGCCCGAGGCGATCGATGCCCAGCGTCTCGTGGCCGTCTCCGTCGGAAGCCAGGCAGGAGAGTTTGTTCCAGATCAAGTTCTCGTCGAAGCGGCGGTGTCGCTCTCCGCCGAGCCGTTTGGATCGTTGTCGCTGTCACGACGGCTAGAAGGCGAGAAGCGTCGACTAGTTGAGCACCAGATCGGGCTGCGCGACCTGGTGGCCGAGTTGTGGATCGATGACGCGGACTTCGGCCGAGCGGTGCCGTTCGTTGAAGAACTGATTGTTGAGAACCCTCTGAGCGAGAGGCGATGGGAGCTTCTGGCTCGTGCGCTGGCCGGTGCGGGTCGTCGAGGTGAGGCGCTCCGGAGCGTGCAGAGAGCGCGCGAGCATCTCGTCAATCAACTAGGGGTCGAACCTGGCTCCGGGCTGCGAGACCTCGAGCAGGCGATACTCAACGATCAACCGATCGGCTCCGCGCCAGGGGCAGGCGAGTCTCGGCTAACCGGCGGAGCCAGCAGACAAAGTCGGCGTGGCGCGTTGCCTGATAGGAGATCCGGCTTTGTCGGGCGCGATGCAAACCTCTCCCTGCTCGAGGCGTCGCTTCCCGAGGGCGCACTCGTGTCAGTCGTCGGGCCCGGAGGAGTTGGCAAGACCAGTCTTGCGGTAGAGGTTGGTTGGCGGGTTGCCGGGACGTTTCCCGATGGTGTGTGGTTTTGTGACCTGGCCACGATCGCAGACCCGTCGGCTGTTCCCCGTGTCGTGGCGGCGGTGTTGAACATCGCTCAACAAGACGGTGCTGGCCCTGTCCAGAGCATCGTTGACGCACTCGAGTCCGATCGGTCGTTGATCATCCTCGATAACTGTGAGCATGTAGTCGATGAGGTCGCGACGGTGATTCGAGCCGTAATGGACGGGTGTGCTCGTACCTCGATCCTCGTCACGAGTCGGGAGCGCCTCGAACTGGTAGGGGAGTTGGTTGTGCCCCTTGACCCGCTCGAACCGTCGACCGACGCCGTCGATCTATTCACGATTCGAGCCACTGAGGCTGACCCCAGCTACAACCCTGATCATCACCACGTCGAGGTCGTCGAGCTCTGTGCTCATCTTGATGGACTCCCATTGGCGATCGAGCTCGCGGCCGCCCGCTCCCGTTCCCTAACCCCCGGTGATCTGCTGATGAGGATGGAGGACCGTTTCCAGCTGCTCAAGAGCCGACGGCGCGACATCCATGCACGCCATCGCACGCTACGCGGCACGGTGGCGTGGTCCTATGACCTCCTCGGTCCCGAACATCAGATGCTCTTCGATCGTCTGAGTGTCTTCGCCGGGGTTTTCGATCTCAACGCAGTCTTGGCGGTCTGCGCAGATGACGGGCTCAACGAACTCACGATTGTTGACGGTCTTGAAGAGCTCGTCGCCCAATCGTTGGTGATCGCACGACAGCACCAGAGCGGGATCCGATATCGGCTGCTTGAAACACTCCGACAGTTCGGGACCGAACAATCAGAACAGAAACGACGATCAAATGCCCTCCGGCATCGGCACGCGATCTACTACGCCAGCCGGTCGTATGAGGCCCAAGCGAGGTACGAAGGGCCCGACTGTCTGCGGGGTGTTGCCGACTTCGAGTTGATCTGGGACAACCTCCGCGAGGCTCGTATCTACTCGTCGGTTAGCGAAGAACATGAGATCCTCCACCAACTCCTCGAGAGCACGACTTGGTTTGCGTTCTTCAGCGGCTATGACGAGGTTGGCGACTGGGCGAACGAGGCCTCTTCTGCCTCCAATACAACTCTGTCTCTCGGGGTCGCCGCCACGTTCGCCCTCAACGCCGGGGAATATGCGCGCGCTGCCCAGCTCGGGACGGCTGGGATCGCCGCCGCAGTAGACGAACCTCAGCCCGGGAGCGATTTCTGCTACTGGGCGCTAGAGGTAGCATCCATGCACGCCGGGATGCCGGACCAATGTGTCGAACACATGCGACATCATGAGAATGCAGCTCGCTCGGCAGGCGACCTCTTCAGCCTTGCGATTTGTCATGGGGCTCGGGTTGTCTGGATCGCAGCCACAGGACCCGAAGACGGCATTCTCTACCTCGATCTGGCGCTTGAGGCTGCGGCGGAGGTGGGCTCCCAAGCTCTCGATGCCATCATTGGTGTCTACGCTGCAGGGCTCTTCCAGGCCAGAGGCGAACTTGAGGCCGCAGATCAATACCGCGAGGAAGCGCTGAAGCTGGCTCGAGCTTCACACAATCGGCGAGCGCGATCTCTGGCGCTTGCATGGCGGGCAGTTAGAGCCCCCAGGGCTGACCGCGATCTTATCTATCTCGACACCCTCATCGAGATTCGGGAGCTCAAGGACTGGATGGGAATCCAAGTCGTTTTTGAATCGCTCGCTGCTCATCTCGCGGCGACGGATCCCCGACAAAGCGGTTTCCTCCTCGGATACTTGGAGCGCCACTGCATAGGCCACGGTGGACTCGCTGTCAGGCGGAAGGCGGCTCTCCAGGCCATCGGTGCGATGCCTCAGGGTGCAGACTGGCTTTCAGTGGGCGCCGACACACCCAGAACCATCCTCCTCGACGGATGTATACAGGCTCTCGAAGGCCGCATCGCCCAAGAACGACACGGCCCGACCGGCACCACTCTGTGAAGCCCATAGCGCACGACTCCCAGACCGAAGGCGGAGCGGAAACTAGCCGACATCAGGAGTCGTACCCCTGCAGAGTGATCGAAGAGCCTGTGCTCAGTCTTCCACTGTGTCCACGTTCGACCAGCGGTCCGGCAAGTTCTGTGTCGCAGCCGAGATACCTTCGGTCGATCTCGGTGGTTCGCAATGTCGCCACCGAGAAGCTGGGACCGCAGTCGGTATAAGGTTGCTCAATGCCGGTTGTCGAGATCGAGATTCGTGACCACGTTGCCGTACTCACACTCAACCGACCCGAGGCACGCAACGCGCTCAACCCAGAACTGATCGTCGCGTTGGCCAGGTCATGGGAGCAGCTCGCTGACGACGAGGCGGTGCGTGCCATCGTCATCACCGGGGCTGAGGGCTCGACCTTTTGCGCTGGTTTCGACCTCGGGACGACGATCCCGATCATGACCGGGAGTCGTGAGCCCCAGGACGAGTACGAGCAAGCGGTGGCCGATGACATCAGCCTGATGGGTCGGGCCACTTTGCGCGATTTTGATACGGGGAAGCCGACGATCGCCGCGGTGAATGGCCATGCCATCGCTGGCGGTATGGAACTGATGTTGGCCTGCGATCTGCGCACGGTCGCTTCAGGTGTACGGCTAGGCCTATCTGAGGTGGCGTTGGGACTGATCCCTGGAATGGGGGGGACTGCGCGCCTTGCCCGCCACCTACCTACAGCGATAGCGATGGAGTTGCTCCTCACCGCCCAGCCGATGTCGAGCGACGTTCTCGCCACGACCGGGCTGATCAACCACTTGGTTCCGGCGGAAGACGTGCTCGCAGCTGCAGTCGATCTCGCCACGACGATCGCATCCAATGCTCCCCTTGCCGCAAGGGCCGCCCGGTCGGTCATCCGGGTATGCGACGATCTGACCGAAGCTGATGCCCTGGCGCTCGAGGCGAAGCGTGTCAGCGAGCTCACAGAGACTGATGATGCCCGCGAGGGGCCGCTTGCCTTCATCGAGAAGCGGGCCCCCATATTCACCGGTCACTAAACAAGGCGGCGCAAAGAGCTGTGATCGCGAGTTCGTCGAGTCAGAACCTGCGACCAGGGATCCAATCGGCAGCTCGATAACGAGGCAGGACAACCCCAGTAGACAGTGCAGAGGAACCGGAAGTCTCAGGCGCCGCCACGAAACGTGGTCTCGGCCACCACCAGTCGTTGTTTCGTCGGCCGACCGTGATTTCCCAGCGCTCTCGTCGTGTAGATATGGAGGTAGTCCTCGACCCTTTTCGTCCGGGCGGTGAGAGCCGGGCCACCCACATACGTGCCGTGATGCGTGGTCTTAGGACTC
>JBPCTU010000588.1:0-4021 GCA_051011515.1 Acidimicrobiales bacterium | reverse complement strand
ACCGGGCTGCACCTTCGAGATGTCTCGTGGTGTCAGCAAGCTCATGAAGTCGAATGTGTCGGCACCCGAGATCTCGATGATTCGCTGCACGGCGACGTCCCACAGCGTGGCCGCTTCGATCGTTGCCCAGTACTCCGCGATGGTGTCGCCGTAGTTGTACGGCATCCACATCCCGTTGTAGGGGACGAAGTCCTGAGCGCCATGCCGGAGCGTGGCATCGAAGAATGGGGACTTCAGGATTCGAGGGTTCAGCGCGTGGCGCTTCATGCACGGACCTCTGCTCAGTTACCGGCCGTTGAGGCATGCAGCGTATCCATCGCGGGCCGGGCCACGCCTGGGTTGGGCTGGGATGCGGGCCTTGCTGATTCTCAGCCCCCACCAGGGACTCAACACGGTGGGTAACGGACACATCACCGCTGGTGCAGCAGCCGAGGTCCGGTGACTCTGGCCCGAGCGTGGCCACCCTGGAACCCTGAGTTGTTCAGCTGTCTCGCACCGCGGCGACGCGACCGTCGATGTTGAAAGAGGTCGAACGCAATGAAGCCAGGGGTATGTGGGGTGCAGGGCCGGCGAGGCGGCCCATCACGCCAAGTCGTGCTGTTGATCGCAACTGTGCTGCTGGCATTCGGGATGCCTGGCTCGGTTGCGGCCGATCCATTCGAGAACGACGTGGTGACCGCACCAGACGTCACGTCGCGGCTGGATTGGGGCCTCACGATGACCCTTGACCAGAACGGAAACCCCGTGGCCGCTTACCACGACAACGGCAATCACCTGGTCGTACTGAGGTGCGCCAACGTCGACTGTGCCGGTGCCCACTCGACGGTTCGCCCGGGGACCGGCGTATACGGGTTCTGGCCCTCAATTGCGATCGACTCCAGCGGCAACCCGGTGATCTCGTACCAGGATCGAAGCAACGACGACGTCTACCTGTTGCACTGCACGACGGCGAACTGCGCCGGTCCGCAGTCACCGGCATTGATCGACGCCGTCGGCAACGTCGGTGCCGGGACCTCCCTTGTCCTCGACTCTTCGGGAAATCCCGTCATCGCGTACCGCGACACGACCAACACCTCGTTGAAGATCGCTCGTTGCACGGATCCCAACTGCACCGGGCCGGTCTCGATCAACACGCCACTCTCGGCAGGGAACGTGGGCATCCATCCGTCAGTGGTTCTCGATGGCGCCGGAAACCCCGTGGTGGCGTTCGGAAGCAACGACGGCATAGCAGTGCTTCGCTGCGGCACCTCCACGTGTGGTGGAACACAAAGCGCCAACTATCTGGGGACTGGTGGTAGCGCCAGAGCCGCGATCGTATTGGACTCCGCCGGTCGGCCAGCCGTGGCGATCAGAGATGATTCGGTCCTGTGGATGGTTCGTTGCACCTCGGTTGATTGCTCAGGCACCCAAACGGTTGTGCCGGTGGTCGGCCCGCCGACTTACAGGGTGGGCGACACACCGGCGCTCGCTCTTGCGTCCGATGGAAACCCGATCGTTGCCTTCTTCGATGATGGCGACGACACGCTCAAGGTTCTGCACTGCGACGCCCCGGCTTGTTCGAACTCACCGGTTCCTGTCAGGCCGGATCCAGGCCTCAGCGACCACGGACGGTGGCCCGCTATTGGCGTTGACAGTGTGGGCAACCCGGTCATCATGCACGCGGTCGACCCCGACGGTGTGCGCGTCGCGCACTGCTACGACCCCGACGGCTGTGGTGGTCAGGACCAAGATCTCGACGGCGTGCGCCACAGCCTGGACAACTGCTCGGAGCTGGCAAACCCCGGCCAGTTGAATGCTGACGGAGACGGGCTGGGGAATGCGTGCGATCCCGACGACGACAACGACGCCGTGTTGGATGGTGCCGACAATTGCCCGACGACCGCCAACTCGGATCAGGCAGATCTGGATACTGATGGGTCCGGCGATGCCTGTGATTCCGACGACGACAATGATTTCGTGCTGGACCTCTCCGACAACTGTCCGCGAATCCAGAACCCGAGCCAGCTCGACCTCGATGGGGACGGTCTGGGTGATCCCTGTGACTCCGACGACGATGGTGATGGCATCGGCGATGGCCTCGACAACTGCCCGACCACGGCCAATGCCGGCCAGGCAGATCTCGATGGCGATGGCCTGGGTGACGCTTGTGACTCCGACGACGACGGTGACGGTGTCGACGATGGGGTCGACAACTGTCCATTGGTCTACAACGCCGACCAGCTCGATCTCGACGGCAACGGTGTCGGTGAAGCATGTGATGGAGACACCGACGGAGATGGTGTCGAGGACGTGGTGGACAATTGCTTCGAAACCGCCAATCCCAACCAGACAGATCGCGACAATGACGGAGTTGGGGACAGCTGCGACGAACGTGACGACCGCATCCCTGGTGTTTGCGTCGGTTTCGAGGGAAGCAATGTGATTGTCGGGACTCCCGGACGCGACGTGCTCGACGGCACACCTGGGTCCGACGTGATTCTGGGTCTACGAGGGAACGACATCATCTCCGGCGGTGGTGGGCGCGACTGCATCCTCGGGGGAGGTGGCCGCGACGAGATCGATGGTGGGCTGGGCGCTGACGTGCTTCAAGGCCAGAAGGGCGTCGATCTGATTCGAGGCGGGCCGGGTGCAGACTCCGTGGCGGGTGGCTTCATGGGTGACACGATCCTTGGCGGCGGCGGCAGGGATTCCATCAGCGGTGGTCCTGGCTCCGATGTGATCTACGGAGGTCCTCGAGCCGACAACATCTCGGGCGACGCTGGTGACGACGATATTCGCGGCGGATCGCATGCAGATGTGATCTCCGGGGGCCCGGGCTCGGACTTTGTTCATGGAGGTCCGGGGCCCGACCAGTGCGGGGGCGGCAAGGGAGCCGATGTCTTGATTTCCTGCTGAGCTTCAGGAGCGGTTGTCCAAGTCGGAGATGAGCTTCTTGGAGGCAGTGGCCCGGTAGGAGTCCTCGACCAGCTCGGCGACCTCCTGCCAATCGACTCGTCCTGCACCGAGGTCGATCCCCAGCCACCCAGAGGGGCCCCAATAAGCCGGCACGAAGAATCGCTCGTCTTGGTCGTAGGCCGCAGTCTCGGCCGGGTCGGGTAGGAACACGAGCGCCTGGTCGTAGTCGCCCGCGTGGTGGTCGCCTTTGAGGACAGCTCCGTAGATCGCAAAGATCTTCTTGGTGAAGAACGCCGGTCGGCCATGGCTGACCTTTCGGTCGGACCCGGGCAGCGCCAAGCAGATCTCGGTTAGCCGCGCGAGTACGGGATCGTCGTCGTCGAACATCTGAGCGTGTGCCATGGCGCGAGCCTACTGACGGCCTTTGCGACGGTGGCGACGTTGATGGCACGGGGCACAACGAAGCTCGAGCTCGTCGACCAGTGTGGAACCCGATGCTTCGAATTCCGGGATGTGGTCGTACTCCAGCAGTTCGACGCGACCACAATCGACGCACTTTCTGTCGCGTTCTTTGACCACACGCTTCTGACGCGCGGTGGGGTGTCGTTGTCGGCCCGAGGCGTTCACCGGGCTGCCGTTCGCGTCGTGAATGAGGGCTCTAATGAAGGCTTGTGGCGCGAGCTCGGCGACGACGGTGTCGACGATCGGCGTGCCGTCATCGGTCAGCAGCCGTCAGCCCGGACATGAAGGACGACTTCGGTGACGATGTCGCCGGCACCCTCGGTGATGAGTTGGGTGACCGCGTCGGCGTGTTGTTGGGCCAGTGTCGGCCAGCCCGCGGACGCGTCAGGTCGGGCCTTGGTTCGCATCACGAGCGTAGTGAGAAGTGAGATCAGGATCGCGGCGACATGTGGTGGGAGTCTGATGGTGAAGGTGACCATTCCGTCGGCCTCGGTTCGCCACTTAACGGAGCGCTGTTTGTGGTGCCGGCGGGCGAGGTCTTCAGGCTTGGTGGTTTGTCGCAGCCAATTGGCGACTTCCAAACGGAGTCGGCTGGCAGGGCATTCTGACGCGATGGTTGCCAGCTCAGCTTCGTTCTCGGGAGTTGCGACCTCAACTAGCGCTC
>JBPCTU010000587.1:0-6497 GCA_051011515.1 Acidimicrobiales bacterium | reverse complement strand
TCATCCAAGGTTGGGACCAAGGGGTGGCCGGCATGCGGGTCGGTGGCCGAAGGCGGCTCACGATTCCTCCACACCTCGGCTACGGGGCGGCTGGTGCCGGTGGCGTGATTGGCGCCAACGAGACCCTGGTGTTCGTGGTAGATCTTCGGTCGGTGGGCTGACCATGGCGGACACACCACTCTCGGGTCGGGTCGCTGTAGTGACTGGTTCGAGCCGAGGAATAGGGCGCGGCATCGCGGTCGGCTTGGGAGAAGCCGGCGCGACGGTCTACGTCACCGGGCGTTCGACGGGCGATGGCCCCTTGACCATCGACGCCACGGCGGCGATGGTCGACGACGCGGGCGGTACCGGCGTACCCGTGGTCACGGACTTCTTCGATGACGCCGACATCGAGGCCCTGTACGAACGAATCGGCTCCGAACAAGGTCGCCTCGATGTTCACGTCAACAATGCATTCAAGATCCCCGACCCGCCCGTATGGGGAGGCAAGTTCTGGGAACACCCGATCCAGGTCTGGGACGATCAGGTGGGTGTGGGCCTTCGAGCTGCCTACGTGGCGAGTGTTCACGCCGCTCGGTTGATGATGACAAGCGAGAACTCCCTTCGCTTCATGGTCAACATTTCCTCGAGCGGATCCGAACGATATGCCCTGAGTGCGTCGTACGGGATCGCCAAATCGGGTACCGACAGGTTGACCCGTGATTTCGCAGTGGAAGGCAAAGACGACGGCCTTGTTGTCATCGGTTTGTGGCCCAGCCAGGTCCTGACGGAGTTCATTGTCGACAGCATCGCCAAAGGCGACATTCAACTCGACGAGGAACACGCGGAAACGCCGCTGTACACCGGACGCGTCATTGCTGCGCTCGCGACGGATGATGGTCGCGCCTCGCGTAGCGGCCAGGTGTTCACCACGGCCGAGTTGGCTGTGGGTTATGGGATCGAGGACGAGCGCGGCCTCCAGCCGAAGGGCAAGCGGAACCCAACTACGTACCGCGAACCCATCTGAATGGCCGACCCGGTCTCGCCGGAGACTCGAATCGGGTCAGACAGCTCGCCGCGGGGAACCAAGGCTCCCGTCGGGCTGACGGTCCCTCACGATGCACGACTGTGAACCAACGGCGCACAACACCGCTTGGTCGGACCAGATGTGAATGTCGCCGTGGCCGAAACCGTTGCGAACACCGTCAATGGTGATGTCGAGCAGGTACCAAGCGCTCGTGACCGTGTTGAGCACCCTCAGCGTGTTGTCCAGGCTTGTTGCTGAGGTATCGCGCCCCAGCGCGAACCCGATTCCCATGGGGACATAGTCACCGAGTACGGCGAGCGAGGCCCCTGACGGCTCCAGAAGATCGGGCATTCGGGTCCAGACTGCCACCCGTCCGGGCTCCAGCGGGCCCGGCTCGTCGGTTCCCGGCGCAAGCGCCCAGCGCTGTTCCATCCGCGAGTCGAGAGCGTCGGTCACGTCAGAGAAGCGTTCGCGAACCGGGCACTCCTCCGGCGGCCGAACCACCGGGGGCGCAGAATGAGTGACATCGGCGTCGTGATCGCGCTCGCCCAAGGCCGCGTTGACGGTGATGATCTCGGTGCCACCGACGTGAGCAACCGCACGCGCTTGGGTCGTGTTCCGACCGTCCACCGCAATTGTTACGTCGATGTCGACAACGGACCCAACCTTCGCGAACGAGAGGTACTGGGCAGTGGCCCAGACAACGCGACGATCGGTGGTTCCCTCCAGAGCGGCGATGGCGGCTCCCAAGCCACAACCGCCGAACATGAAGCGCCAACCGGTGGATATCCCTTTCGTCACCGGCAAGAACCATCGATGGGGATTGTGGGTCGACTCGAGACCCAACCAAGTTCTGGCGTCCACGGACCGTGAGCGTACTCGCCGCTGCTGCGATCCACCTTGGCCGGGTTTGCCCGGCGCTGACCTACCGCAGGTGATTCGTGACGTCGCAACAAATGGGCGAGAATCACGCGGAACAAGTGTGCGGCCCTTCTCGATGAGGCGTGCCCGCGCTGATCCGCTAGGCAGCATCAAACAGGAACTGTGGAAGCCAACGAACCGCCAAAACTTTCTCGCCCCGAGATGGACGTTCTCCAGAGCGAGGGTGTCCGCCTCGGCCTGTTCGCGCCTGACACCACGCTGACGGTCACCCCACTGGCCTTCAATCCACTCAACGCCGTGACAGGCGCCATCAACGCGATCAGTTGGGAGGGCGGAAGCGCGGTCCGCAAACACGTCACCCACAACGGCGACGGAGCAGACCACTGGGCACCGTCGCAGGATCCCCAACACTTCAACTACTGGCGCCGCGAGGTCCTGGCGTACACGACCGACCTGCCGGCGCGCCTGAAGCTGGACGCGCCAGCGTTGCTGGGCCACGAGACATGTGCGGATGGAAGCCACGTTTTGTGGCTCGAGAAGGTAGAAGGCCGCACTGGCTTGGATGTGACCATGGCCGATCTCGAGAGAACGGCCTACGACTTGGGAGCTGGTCAGGGCCGCCGGGAACAGCCCCAAGACGACTGGTTGAGTCGGTCCTATATCCGAACTTACGGAGCGTCCAAACCAAGCGATTATCGCTTGCTGGAGGATGCGGCGACCTGGCGACACCCACTCGTCGCCAGGAACTGGCCGCCTGCGATCCGCACAGCGATGAAGGAACTCAACGACCACCGCGGCTGGTATCAGGATCTGCTCGACAGGTTGCCCCGGACGGTCTGTCACCTCGATGTGTGGCCAAACAATCTCGTTGTGCGAGCCAACGGGTCCCCGGCGCTGTTGGACTGGTCGTTCACCGGCGAAGGGGCGATCGGTGAAGACATCTCCAACCTGATTCCGGATGCGGTGCTCGACCTGCTCGTTCCGGCGAGCGACATCGAACAACTCGAGGCCAGCGTCATCGACGGCTACCTCCAGGGACTGGAGTCAGCCGAGTTCGAAGGTGATCCAACCCACGTGCTGCTCGCCGTTTATGCGGCTGCCGTCAAGTACCACTGGCTCGCGCCAATCTTCCTGTCCCGTCTCGGCGACGAAGAACACCTGGCCTACGGCCGCCCGATCGACCCCGACGTCCTATACGCCGAGCGGGGCGTTGCGCTCGAACTGTTGGCGCGCTGGGCTGCGAAGGCTCGGACCCTCGCTCGGGAACTTGGGTTCAGCTGACGTCGAACGCGTTGCTTATGGCTACCGATATCCGGTCTGGCGATTCCATCGGCGCAAAGTGGCTCAGGTCCGACTGGTACTCGAACGTCCCGTTGACCAGACGTTCGGCCACAACAGGGGCGAGGCCCGCCGGGTGCCCACCGTCGCCGCTACCGCCAACGACCGTCGGCGTCTCGACCGAGCCGAGGTTCGCGAAAGCGTCGGTTCGACTGTTGGAGAAAACAGCGGCCTCGGTTTCGCGGCGACACTTCAGAATGACGCTGCCGTCGTCGAGGTCGTCGAAGCCATGATCGACATAGGCGGACAACGCGGCGGGGTCGACGGTTGAGAACGGCGGCCGAGATCGGTACCGCTCGTATGCCTGCACCCTCGAGTCGAACGTCTCGCGGCGGCGCAGCGCGGCTTGCACCATCACGCTGCTCTCGACCGGAACCTGATCGGTGAGCTCGGGAGGCATGATGATCGGCTCGAACACCCATGCCCGCTCGATCAGACCCGGCCTGGCCTGTTCAGCCAGCACGATCGAGCAACCACCCATTGAATGGCCAACAGCGAGAATCGAGGGCAACTCGAAGGCGTCGATGACCGCAGTGATGTCGTTGGCCATGCCCGTCCACCTCATGTCCAGACCGACCGGCACCTCCGAATCTCCGTGCCCGCGCAGGTCGACGGTGATGCAGCGGAATGCCGGGCCCAGCTTCGAACATATGGGATCCCAGTACCGACCATGAAAGCCGGTCGCATGCGCGAAGATGACAGGCCGCCCATCGCCGCCATAGTCGTAGGCGACCACGTGAACACCATCTGAGCTGGACACGCGATGGGCTCGGGGTTGGCTCATGGCCCGAGAAGATACTTCAGCCGTCGACACCAGCGACGAGCCCAGTGGGTTTGGCCGGCGACGCGTCTTGACCCGAGCCGGTGGCCCGGTTCAGTTGGTTGGGTCGGCGTCGGAGTCGTCGACCCCGCTGAAGTCTCCCGACTCGATTGATGTGGCCAGCGCCTTTTCGAACATCGAGCGTTGGACCTGGAACATCGCGGCGGCGAACCAGATTGACCCGAACACCAGGACCGGGCCCCAGAAGTACCAGGACCATCGGTTGTCGATCTCGTACGCGAGGCCTCGACCAAGTGCCAGCGCAACCATCGCGGTTACCACCACCTGCCGACGGGCCGAGTAGGGAGTGTTGGCGAGTTTCTCGGCCAGGAAGTCGAGCGTCGCCGGAATGCACAACAACCAGATGAACCAGGCATCAAAGGTCGCCGGCCACGGCTGGAGGCCGGCGAGTGATGCCACGAGCACTGCAATCGCGAGCGGGTAGAGGGTCAAGCAGCGGCGACACACGTGCTGTGTTCCGATGATGGCGCAACGTTCGTACTGGTCGGCCCAATGGTGTGAGAGCCAGAGCCGCCTGCGCTCTTTGGCCGCGTCCGCCTCCTGCGATCGCCGCGCTTGTTGTTCGGCGATCAAGGCCTGAAGTCGCTCTTCAGCCTCGGGAGGCAGCTCGCTGATCTCGGAATCCATCTCCCCACAATCGGCAGGCCCGGCAGGTTCCTGAACCCCGCGGGCCAACTGCACCGAGGTTCATCCCGGGAGGTGACGCACCAGGGGCGATTGTGGCCGCCAGCCCAGGTCCGGGCTTTCGGCGACCGTCGGAATCAGACTGGCTGGCCGGTTCGGTGGCGCCGGAGCCCGATGACCGGGGTGGTTGGCGCAAAGCCGGCTTCGGCACGTTCGATCTCGGACTCGCCTCCCCAGAACCCAAGCTCTCGCTGATCGCGGGCGAAGTCCTGACACGAACTCAACACAGGGCAGGCAATGCAGACCTGACGGGCCCGATTCTCGCGGTTCTCACGGGCCGCCGGACGTTCACCTGGCGGCGGGAAGAAGAGGTCAGACTTCCCTCTGCAGGCAGCGTTCTCCATCCACCACGGGCGCGGTGGTGAATCGAGGTCGATGATCTCGAGTGCCGTCATCTGCTGGAAGTCTCCCTGTGGTCCCTGACCGCGTCCGCTGCCCTGCGACAACATATGTCTCAGATCTTTCCCTGTCACGATCAGCTTCATGAATACTTGTGATAGCTAGATCTGGTTTCGCGATACCGCTCGGATCCGCCCGACCTGATCAACCCACGAATACGTCCTCGGAGAAGCGGATACCACGCTCCAGCGTCTTGTGGACCGGACAACGAACCGCCACCTCGACAAGCCGTTCGCGTTGTTCTTCATCAAAATCGCCTTCGACGAATATCTCCGATGAAACGGTGTCGATGAACCCCTTGTCGTCCTCGTCGCAGAAGGCACAGTCATCCGCGTGTACGCGGTCGTAGGTGTACTGCGCCGAAATCGACGAAACCGCGATGCCCTTGCGTTTGGCGTACATCGACAACGTCATGCACGTGCATGCCGCCAGCGATCCGAGTAGGAGCTCGTATGGGTTCGGACCGGTATTCTCGCCCCCGAGGTCAACAGGTTCATCGGCTCGCCAGGTGTGGTGGCCATTTGAGATGTCGACGAGATACCCCGACCTCAAGTCTGCAGTGATTGTTGGCACTAGCCAGCCCTTCTTTCGCTCGGCACACAAGTATTGGTGTCCATGTCGAGTTGACTCGGCTCCTCCGCTCGTGGCGGCAATAAGTAAACACATGCGTCGACCGGTGTCGAACAACAACGGCGAGATCTCACTCACACACCGGGCTCGGGCGGAGTGAATGGCCGCCAGAACTACATTGGGCTGGACCGGGCCGGCCCTCCCCGTTCGAGGGTTCAGGAGTGGACATGGGTTTTGCCGATTGGTTTCGCAACCTAATAGGGGGGTCGGGACCCGACCCCGTACCGCGAATACCAGCAGGTGCCCCAAGCCGCGACGTCGTCGAGAGACAGCTACGAGCGGTCGACGTGCCTGGCGCTGCGCTGGCCAGGATCGACGACGGCGAGATCGCCTGGGTAGCTGGTTATGGAAAGAGCGGTTTCGGTCGTTCTGCGCACCATGTCAGCGGCGACACTGTCTTTCAGGGTGCATCCCTCAGCAAGCCCCTCACCGCTTTGGGCGTCATGAGGCTGGTTCAAGATGGCGAACTCGACCTCGACGCCGACGTCCGACCGCTACTCGATTATCCAATTCCGGTGCACCCGCTGGCGACCCAGCCTGCGAGCCACCGACCGATCACAACTCGGATGCTGCTCCAACACCGAGGAGGTGTTGTCGGGCGCGGCACAACTCCCGACCGCCACGGTGATTTCCTGGGCGCTGAACGAGGCGGTGGCTCGCCACGGTTCAAACAAGGTCGTGGCGTGCGGATCCCCAGCCTCGCCGAGTCATGGAAGG
>JBPCTU010000586.1:0-2639 GCA_051011515.1 Acidimicrobiales bacterium | reverse complement strand
GGGAGCGACGCTCACCTATGACCTGACCAACCTCCAGGGTCTGCCTGGGTCCGAGCGCTACTTGGTGAGCCTCAACAGCGATGAATGGATCGATGAATCGAAGGTCATCAAGAGAGTCGGTTACTCCCACCCGGTGTTCGACACCGCGGCACTCGAAGCTCAGCCGAAGCTGCGGGCTATCAGCGGAACAGACCGGTTCCACTTCTGTGGAGCGTGGTTGGGTTATGGCTTTCATGAAGATGGTGCGGCCTCTGCCTTGCGCGTGTGTGAAGACCTAGGGATCAACTGGTGAAGCCGGGAGCCGCAGCGGTCTGTTCCGGCGAGGTGATGCATCTTCGGACGATGCCCACCACCCACAGGTTCGTCCATCCCGTCGCCCAGGTGTGGGTGGATCCCGATCGGCCACAGGAGCTGACCAAACACCACCCTATATGGTCTACAGGCCGTTGGCGTCCTGCCCGGGTCGTTGCCAGCGACTATGGGTCGGGAACGGGTTCTGCGGTATCTCTTGGTTCTCAGGTGCGAGCTGATCTCGCCAGTGTGCTCGGGTACGAACCGTCTGGCGCGGTTCGAATGCTCACCCAGCCACGGATGTGGGGTTGGCTCTTCAACCCGATCACCTTGTTCTTCGCCTGGGATCGGGCCAGCGATCAGGAAGGTCCGGTTGGTGCCGTGTTGGAGGTGACCAACACGCCCTGGAAGGAACGGCACCGTTATGCGGTTGCGCTTGTTGCGACCGATGGCGGGTATGAGGCTGAGTTCCCGAAGGTGCTACACGTCTCCCCCTTCATGGACGAGGACTACCGCTACGACTTGCGAGTCGACGACGATGGCGAAGGTCAACTGAAGGTGCGGATCGACGTGCGACGTCCCGGCGACGAATCTGCAATTCTGAGGACCTCTGTGCAACTATCTAGGGTGCCCGCAACCCGTGGGTCCCTAGGACACTTCCTGCGCAAGAACGTGTTTTCCACCCATCTCGTCAGCTCGAGAATCCACTTCGAAGCAGCACGCCTAGTAGCCAAACGCGTTCCCTTCGTGTCCCATCCCCGGGTTCGTGGTGGAACGTGCGAACCGGAGGCGGTCGATGTCGCTTCTTGATCGGTCAGACCCCACCCGACCTCGGCCGCTGCTGCCCCGCGCCGGAACCTGGGAGCGCTGGAGGTCAAACGAGCAGCTCGGCGCAGTGTGTCGGCGCGTCATGTTCGGCGTGTTGTCGCGCATGCGATCGGACCACCTCTCGATTGTTGACGAGACCGCTGATGGCGAACCTCGCATCTACCTTTTGGGCGAAGCCACGACTTCGAGGTCAGCGGTGGCAGGGGACTCTGAGGACCGCCAGCACTCCCGCTCCGACGCGCTGAGCGCGACCGCGACGATCACCGACATTCGCGCTTGGACCGCCATGGCGACCGAAGGGTCGATCGGTTTGGGCCGCGGCTACTTCGAAGGTTGGTGGGATTCCGACGATCCAACAACGGTTCTCCGCATCGTCATCCGAAATCTCGAGTCTCTCGACGAACTCCGTAATCGGCTGAACCGCGTCTCGGGCGGGATCACGGATCCGATCCGGCGCCGCATTCCCCGCTCGGGAAAACGAAGAGATCGAGAGGACATCGCCGCTCACTACGACCTCGGCAACGAGTTCTTCGAACTCATTCTCGACGAGAGCATGACGTATTCGTCTGGGGTGTACCGCACGCCTGCAACCAGCTTGGCTGAGGCAAGTGCGCTCAAGAACCGACGGCTCCTCGAGAAACTCGCAGTCGAGCCCGAACATCACATTCTGGAGATAGGTACGGGGTGGGGTGGTTTCGCCATCCAGGCGGCTGGTGAGGTCGGATGCCGCGTTACAACCACCACTGTCTCGGCCGAACAACGGCGCGAGGCCGCGACCAGAGTCGCCCGGGCCGGTCTGGCGGACCAGGTCACGATTCTCGACAATGACTGGCGCGACCTGGGCGGCCTCCACGATCGCGTGGTTTCGATCGAGATGATCGAGGCGGTGGATTGGCGAGACTACGAGCGATACTTCGCCACGGTCGAGGACTGTTTGAAGCCCGACGGGTTGGTTGGGATCCAAGCGATTTGTGTCGCTGATCGGCGTTTCGGCCGGACGAAGAACACCGAGGACTTCATCCGCCGTTTCGTTTTCCCTGGTGGGTTCCTTCCGTCCATTGGCGCGATCAACAAGGCAGTCAGTGCCGCGACCCGGCTTCAGATCATCGATCTCGAAGACCTGTCACGCCACTATGCGGAGACGCTCCGGCGTTGGAGGGAGAACCTCCACACTCGGCTGGCAGACGTCCAGGACCTGGGTCTCGACGAAAGGTTCTGTCGACTCTGGGAGTTCTATCTCGCGTATTGCGAGTCGGCATTCGTGGAGCGCCACGTCTCGGTCTTCCAGATTGTGCTGGCGGGGCGCGATTGGCGCCCGGCAGAGCTGGGCGTTCGGCCGGTCTGAATCGGTCGGACTTCAGTAGGCCGCGTCGGGCATCTCGCTCTTGCGCTTGGCGATGTAGGTCTGAAGCTCTTCGTCGATGGCGTCGTCGATCGCAGGCGGCTCGTATTCGGCAAGCATCGCCTTCCAGCGAGTGTTTGCCCTTTGCGCTGCGGACAGGCGACCCTCTTCATCCCAT
>JBPCTU010000585.1:0-4525 GCA_051011515.1 Acidimicrobiales bacterium | reverse complement strand
GCTGGTGGGCCCTGAGCTGGCTCTTCCGAGCGGCAGTCGATCCATTATTGTCCAAGTCCGGATCGTCAGAACGACGTGGCGGCCGGTGGCGGAGTTTCGCCGATGATCCAATCAGCGACGCTAAGTTGCGACGACACGATCGATTGCCGCCAGGTCTGCTTTGGATTCAGCACACTCTGATACCCCGGCCACCACCGTCGGGCTCGTCATTCTCACGACCGGTGATCGACCGGATGAGCTGAGGTCGATCATGCACGCGGCCGGGGCGCAACCGTTCGATCAGCGAATCTTGGTCGGAAACGGCTGTGTTGCGCCCCAGCTCGAGGGTTGGGAGGCGATCGAGTCGGCGGAGAACCTGGGTGTTCCGGGGGGCCGGTCGTTCGGCATGAACCGGTCTCGCACCGACGTCGTGGTGTTCCTCGACGATGACTCGTCGCTGCCGGAGCGTTCGGTCCGGCTGGTCGACGACGTACGCGGACTGTTTGATGATGATCCGACGGTTGGTGTGGTTGCCTTTCGGGTCGTTGTGTCAGGTACCGACGAGACGTTGCGGAGGTGGTCGCCCAAGCCGTCGTTATCTGTGCCGCGCGGGCTCACCGACGTGCCGACCTTTCCTGGAAACGGTCATGCGATTCGTCGTGCAGCATTCAATGGCGTCGGCGGCTACCTCGACGAGTTGTTCTTCAAACACGAGGAAACCGAGCTCTCGTGGCGTCTCCTCGATGCCGGCTGGCGAGTAGTGGCCGACCCGAGAATCGTGGTTGCGCATCCACGGACGTCAGAAGCTCGCCACGACGTCGCGTTGGAGCTCGGGCTTCGTAACAAGCTCTGGATCCTGCGGCTGAGGCTTCCGTTCGCGATAGCGCTCATCGGGTCTGTCATATCCAGCATTCGCAGTTTCGCCCGGTGCAGGTCGTTTGCCGACGTGCGCGCTGCAGCTCGAGGTTTTCGTCAAGGGGTGCGATCGTTGCCGGCGCCGCGCCGGCCTGTCAGTTGGGCAACGGTGATGAAACTGACGCGATCAGGACGCCCACCGATCTTCTAGGACTCCCTGCGGCCTGGGCCAAAGACGAACGTGCGAGCACCGAGGAGTGCACACCGGAGGCTCGCTCCGATCTGAATGGCTGCCGTTCTCGAGTGTCCGGCCCGCAGAGCGCGGCCGCTGGACCGTGCTGCATAGACGGCTCGATAGAGGAACGCCCGAGTCATGAGTTGTCTGGCCTCGGATGATCCGACTCGTGACGGAAGGCGCTCGATCACCTCGATCGCTTCGTCGATGTTTTTCCCGGACGAGGCCAGCGACGCGGTGTGTTGAGCATCGTGTACGCGGTACGTCGCCAAAGGGCTCGGGTCGTAGAAGAAGTCGCCCGCTCGGCTGAACCGAATCCAGAGATCCCAATCGGCGGCGTGAACCAGAGATTCGTCGAAGTCACCCACGGCCTCGTAGGTCGTGCGTTTGGCGACGATGCTCACTGCCGGGAGCCGATTCGCAACTGCCAGGCGCTCAAACGCCTGCGGCCAAACATCTGCCGCCGCCAACTCGGGCTTCATCGTCTCGATCAGCATGCCTTTGCCGTCGACCCGCTGAACGCCACATGCAGCGGCGACCACTCCCTCGGTTTCCAGGCCGGACTCGAGTGTCTCGTAGAAACCGGTCTGTACGTAGTCATCGGCATGGAGGACATGAATCAACTCGCCCAGTGCCCGATCGATAGCTCGATTGAAGTTGGCGACCGCTCCGAGGTTCTGATCGTTTCGGTCGACACGGACCGGCGGTCCGTACTTCGTCAGCGAGATCGGGTCGGGTGATGCATCGTCGACTACCACGACCTCGAAGTCGTGGCGTCCAGCCATCGCAGCGATGACAGAATCGACTGCGACTTCGAGGTTCTCGCCTGGCATGTACGCCGGGATCACGATGGACCAGCGAGGCTTCGATTGTTCAGTCACCAAATCGCTCCAAGTCAACACGGCCGCGGCGCGGACCCGTGAAACGCGCAGCAAGGGTACCGAACCCGGCGCCAGTCGGGCATGGGACGAACGCTAAGGTCGAGTGATGCACGAACTCGGGATTGGCGGCGCGAGGCCAGCTTTCTCGGCAATGGCCACATGTCTTGCCGGGACCGGTCGGGCCCGCCTCGTTTTGGGCAACCAACGGAGGCAGCCATGAGTCAGAGGTCAAGACTCGTCGAGATAAATCGGCGCAACCTGGCCGGGCACAGGTCCGGCGAGATCCAACGGGTCGACGACGTTCTCGAGGTGCCGGTCACCAACTACACCGACCCCAGCCGATGGCAGGCCGAAGTCGATCGAATCTTCAAACGGATTCCGTTGGTCGCCGGGTTCAGCGACGAGATCAGCGAGAAATCGACCTACAAGGCGATCGACATGGTCGGCATGCCCGTGTTGCTCAGTCGAGACCGAACGGGCGAGGTGCGCGCGTTCGTCAACACGTGCAGTCATCGGGGGGCGATAATCATGCCCCCTGGCACCGGCAAAGCCAGAAGCTTCTCGTGCCCCTATCACGCCTGGACCTACAACTCGCAAGGGGACCTCGTCGCCATCCTCGACGAAGAGGATTTCGGGGAGGTCGACTCCACGTGTCTCGGGCTGACGTCATTGCCGGTCTTGGAGCGAGCCGGCCTGATCTGGGTGATTCTGTCGCCCGAGCCGGTGATCGATTTCGACACGTACTTTCAGAGTTACGACGAAGTCCTGGGGTACCTGGAGCTCGATGAGTGCCACCACGTAGGTTCCCAACGTATTGATGGCCCGAACTGGAAGATCTGCTACGACGGCTATCTCGACCTGTATCACCTTCCGGTGCTGCACAAGGAGAGCTTCGGTGACGCCTTTTCCAACCGGGCCAACTACGACGCATGGGGCCCCCACCAGCAGGTGTCAACTCCCTCACTCGACCTCGAGGATCTCGAGGAGTCGCCTCCCGAGAAGTGGCCGACAGACCGCCTGGCGTCTGGGCTCAGCACGCTGTTCCCCCACGTCTCGATTGCTCGCCGTGCTGCCGGCGACGGATCAATCATGGTCAGCCAACTTTTCCCGGGTTCCGAGGTCGGTAGCTCATACACGATCCAGAACTTCCTCGTGCGTGGCGAACTCACCGACGAACGAGTCGAGTCGGCTCAGCAGTCGATGGATTTCCTCCGCAAGGTGGTCGCCGACGAGGACTACCGCACCTGCGAGCGGATTCAGCGCACGCTTCTGACCGGGGCGAAACCCAACGTCTTGTTCGGTCGCAACGAGGGAGGCGGTCAAACATTCCATCGTTGGGTCGATGCCGTGGTCGAAACCGATGACAGCGCGCTGGCTGAGCTGTTCGAGACGGGTCCAGCCGACTGGTCAGCCTGACGGCCCCGGATCGGGTAGCAGGGGCACCATTGGCCCACTCTGTTTGCCCATCAGCGTGGCCGACCCGACGATCTCACCGCCGAACCGGTTCCGTAGGTTGTCCACGGCTTCATCGAGGTCGGTCCGGGATCGCCGACCGAACGGGAGGGGCTGCTGGACGGCGTCGGCCGAGGTCAGATTCGAGATCGTGAACCCGAGCAGAGTGAGATCGCGCTCCTGAATCTCCTGACGCCGTGGGGTCAGGAGTCGACGAGCGGCTTCCAGCAGGTCGTTGGTAGTGCTGGTGGCCTCGGGCAGGGTCGACGACCGTGAGTCGCGCGAATAGTCACCGAATCTGAACCGCAGCGAAATGGTACGACCGACCCGTTTGCCATCACGGAGACGAGCTGCGACGCGGTCGACAAGTTCGAGGAGAACACCGTCGATGTCCTCGAAAGTCCGTTGCCGGCGGCCGAGAGCCCTCTGGGACCCGATCGACCTGCGACGTTTGCCGACCTGTACCGAACGGGGATCGCGGTTGTGGGCCAGAGCGTGGATGTGTCGTCCGGCAGCAGGGCCCAGTAGGGCGACCAGCGAGCCGACCTCGAGGGCTGCGACGTCTCCGACCTGAGAAATGCCGCGGCTACGTAATTTCTCGGCAGTTTTGGATCCAACACCCCAGAGGCGCTCGACGGGCAAGTCGTGGAGAAAGTCGAGCTCGTCGCCCGGCTCGACGATAAGCATGCCGTCGGGTTTGGACACTCCGCTGGCCACTTTCGCGAGGAACTTCGTGCGGGCGACTCCGACCGATATTGGCAACCCGACCTCACTGGCCACCCGGGCGCGCAGCTGCCGGGCAATCAGCTCCGGAGGGCCCACCAGCCGCCACAGGCCCGAGACGTCCAGGAACGCTTCGTCGATGGAGATGGGTTCGACTTGGGGCGTCGTGTCTCGGAAAATGGCGAACACCGCCTTGCTGGCCGCCGAGTACGACGCCATTCGAGGAGGGACGGTGACCAGGTCGGGACAGAGTTCTCGCGCGGCACGAACGGGCATTGCGGTTCGCACGCCATGTTCGCGTGCTTCGTAGCTGGCGGCCAGCACAACACCACCACCGACTGCCATTCGCCGGCCTCGCAGGGCAGGCCGGTCGCGCTGTTCGACCGAGGCGTAGAACGCG
>JBPCTU010000584.1:0-2919 GCA_051011515.1 Acidimicrobiales bacterium | reverse complement strand
GCCTTAGCGCGCTCGTGAGGCCGACACGGCCACAGCCGCAGAAGTACATCACCTACGAGTCCGGCGTAGACCCAGTCGGAACCGGGTGGTCGCAGAGCAACATTCGGTATTACATCTTCGCTCTGCTCTTCGTCATGTTCGATGTCGAGGCAGTCTTCATCTTCCCGTGGGCCACCCGTCTCGAGGCTTACGGCTACTTCGGTCTTGTCGAGATGGCGATCTTCATCTTCATTCTGGCGCTCGGGCTTGCCTACGCCTGGCGAAAGGGAGTGTTGCGGTGGGCCTAGTCGAGTCCGGGCGGATGCCGAAGTCGCTGACCACGCTGCTCAACGTGAGCCGCAAGTACTCGCTGTGGGTGTACCAGTGGGGCCTGGCCTGTTGTGCCATCGAGATGGGTGCGGCCTTTGCTTCACCTCGCTACGACGTGATGCGCCTGGGTGTCATCCCTCTCCCAGCCAGCCCGCGCCAGGCGGACTTCCTCGTCGTGTCGGGCACGGTCACCGACAAGATGGCGCCGGCGGTCCGTCGCCTGTGGGAGCAGATGCCGGACCCGAAGTACGTGATCTCGATGGGGTCATGTGCCAACTGTGGCGGTCCCTACTGGGATTCCTACTCGGTAACCAAAGGCGTCGATCAGGTGATCCCGGTCGACGTGTACGTGCCCGGCTGCCCACCCCGACCCGAAGCGCTGTTGGAAGGCATCGTGTTGTTGCAGGAACGTATTCGTCACGAGGACATGGCGGAGCGGTGGAGGGGTGACCCGATCTATGTCGAGTAGCGGTCGCTCATGACTGAAGTTCCCGAACACCTCCTGAAGAAGGCGGCAGAGGCTCGCGCCAAACGCGAAGCGGCCGCCGGCGGCGAACCGGCTTCGTCCGAAGCCACAACTGCCACCGCTGTTATCGAACAGGAGCCCGAAGAGGAAATCATCGAGACCGACGAACAGGCCGAGGCGGCGCTGGCTCGGCTCGCCGAAGCACTCGGTGACAAGCTGCTCGACTCTCACATCGCGCCCGGTCGAGGTCTGTGGATTCGGGTCCCCGCCGATCGTTGGCGCGAGTCGGTGATCGTTGCCCGCGACACGCTCAATGCGTTCTTCTTCGACTTCCTCTCGGCCATCGACTGGCTGCCCTCGCCATACGGTCGCGAGCTCGATGCAGAACAAGACGACGCCGACGATCGCGAACCCGAGGAGATGACCTGGGGCTACGCCGGTGGGGCTACGAGGTTCCAGGTGTTGTGCCGGATCCATTCGATCACGGCCCACTTCGGAGTGATGATCAAGGCCGATCTCGCCGACGAAGATCCACGTTGCGCGAGCTTGATCGACGTGTTCCCTGGCGCGAACTGGCACGAGCGCGAAGCAATGGAGATGTTCGGGATCGGATTCGACGGTCACCCCGACGTTCGCAACATCTACTTGCCCGGTGGCTTCGAGGGTCATCCGTTGCGCAAGGACTATCCACTGCTGTCGCGCCGCATGAAACCCTGGCCCGGAATCGTCGACGTGGAACTAATGCCCGGGGAGGACTCATGACGCGTGTCGGGGTCCGCCTTCGGGCGGCAACAGCACAGCCCGGGGAGGACTCATGACCCTTACTGAGCGGGAACAGCTTTCCTACATTGCTGCGCAGGCTGCCGACGCGCGGGTGAACGTCGAACTCGAGACCGATGAGGGCATGGTCCTGAACATGGGACCCCAGCACCCGGCAACACACGGAACGCTCCGGTTGGTGGCGAAGCTCGACGGCGAGCAGGTCGTCCGGGCCGAACCGATCATGGGTTACATGCACCGTGGCTACGAGAAGCTGGCCGAGGTACGCACCTATCCGCAGGTAACAACGCTCGTCAACCGGATCGACTGGTTGGGCAGCTTCGCCAACGAGGTCCCATTCATCTTGGCCGCCGAGCAACTCATGGAGGTCGAGGCGCCACCGAGAGCGCAGTGGATCCGGACGATCCTCTTCGAGCTGAGCCGGATCGCCAACATCAGCCTCTACCTCGGCGACATGGCGGTTCAGATCGGCGCTACGACTCCCGTCTTCTTCGCATTCAGGGATCGCGAGTTCGTCCTGAACCAGATCGAGCGAGTCACCGGAGGCCGCTTCCACCCCAACTTCGACCGTATCGGTGGGCTCAAGGACGACTTGCCCGCCGGATGGATCGAGGAGACAAAAAGCGCGTTGGGTCGTATGCGTAACTTCTGTGACGAGATGGACGATCTCGTGGCAGGTAACGAAATCTTCCAGGCACGCACCCGCGGTATCGGGGTGATCCCATCCGAGACAGCTCTGTCATATGGCCTCTCAGGTGCCAACCTGCGGGCATCAGGTGTCGACTGGGATCTACGCCGCGATCAGCCGTGCGGTTTGGTGTACGACGAGGTCGACTGGCGGGTCTGGACTCACCCCGACGGCGACTCGTACGCCCGGTTCTGGGTGCGGCTTCAAGAAACTCGAGAAGCCTGTGACATTGTCGACCAGCTTCTCGACGGTATTCCGGCGGGTCCGATCATGGCCAAGGTGCCCCGCATCATCAAGGTTCCGCCCGGAGAGGCATACGTCGCCACCGAGAACCCGCTTGGCGAGATGGGTTACTACGTGGTTTCGAAGGGCGATCTGGTGCCGTTCCGGGTCAAGATTCGCTCGGCGAGCTTCTCCAACATGTCGATCTGCCCGTGGGTGCTCCAGGGTGTGTTCGTCCCCGACATCATCGCCATCTTGGGTTCGTTGTACTTCATCCTCGGAGACATCGACCGGTGATCCCCGCGCTCGCCGCCGACCTGGCCTATTGGCAGGAGACTCTGATCAAGGTCGTCATCGGCCTTGTTGCGGTGCTGATTCCGGCCGGAACCATCGTCTACATGTACCTCTTCAAGATGATGTCGTTCATGCAGAGCCGGCTCGGGCCCATGGAAGC
>JBPCTU010000583.1:0-7246 GCA_051011515.1 Acidimicrobiales bacterium | reverse complement strand
TCGCATCCATGTCCACATAACAGCCCTGAAGGTGCCGGCCCGAGCCGCCGCGGAAGGAGCTTCTCCCGTGCAGGACCCGTCGGTTGTCGAAGATCACCAATTCCCCGGGACCGAGCGGTCTCTCGACAACCGAGGTCGGTGAATCGTGGGCCACGAGGTCAGGTTCGGAAAGATAGACGAACGTGACGTCAGACGGGGATGCTCGCAAATGCTCGGTGAGCGCGTTGATCAGCGCTCGGTCGTCGGAGCACTCGTACCCGCTGTCGAGCAGGAATCGCACCGACGCTGCATCTGGTTCGATGATCGATTCGAAGGCCCGCCAGCTGAAGAAAGCAGCGGTCGTGCGCCCAGCATTGCGTGCCACCTTCAAGAAGGATGGGGCGACCCGTTGCGACGCTCGGGAGCTGTTGGTCAATAGACCGTGTTCCGATGGGTCGACGCCCAAGAGCATCGAGGCATGAGCGGGAAGCGTGAGCGGTGGTTCGACCGTTCGGGTTCGGAAACACCCTGCCCCTTGTCGGGCCAAGTCACACAGGGTTGGCATGGTTGTCCGAGTTATCGACCGGGGGGTCACGCCGTCGATGGATACGACCAAAACCCGTTCTTGCAGCCCATGTGGGCCCGCCTCGTTCGCCGAGTCGGATGTGGTCACCGGGACCGCCGATTTCGCATCATCCGTCGAGGGTCGCCGCGTCCGAGAACAGCTCGCCGCTCAGGAGGGTCTTGATTCCTGCGACGGCCCGCGCGTGGGTGTCGGGGTCTCTAGAGCTCGCCGAGACGAGGCCCATCATGATGGCCGTGATCACGTCGAGCGCGGTCTGTCGATCCTCGATTCTGATCTCGCCGGTCTCGATCCCAAGATCCACCAGTGACCCGAAGAAGGCTCCTCGGCGGATCGGTCCGAGCCGTTTGTCATCGGCAAGTTCGTGGTGACGTCCAACGTCGCTACGGGCCGAGACCAAGAAGTTGGCGAGGGACGGGTCCTCAGAATTGAGCTTCACGACCTCATCGAGCACTTTGCTGATGCGCGCCGAGAACGTCGGTTCCGCGCTCGCTACGGCGTCGTTGAAGCGGTCGTACACAACTTGTTGGACCTCGTCGTGGACTGCAACGTAGAGGTCTCGTTTCGAGCCGAAGTAGTGGTAAATCGCCGCCGTTGTCAGCTCGGCTGATTCCGCCAGCTCGCGGTTGGTCGTCGCATCGAAGCCGTTTTCGGCGAAACAATGGCGCGCCGAGTCGAGTATGCGACTCCGGGTTTCCTCACTTGAGGTGTCTGGTGGTCGGCCGAGTCTTCGCGTGATAGGAAACTAACTGATCGGTCAATTACGGCCAACCCCGTGAGTGCTGGCGTGATGGAGGGGTGGTGGTTGGTCGGGTCCGGTTCGATCGGTCCGAAGTAGATTCGTGGACCCCGTTCACCACCGAAATGTCGGGTCGATCTCGGCCTGCGCCGAAGAGAGGATGATCACACAACATGGACTTGGGTCTTAGTGGGGCTCGGTGTTTGGTCACTGCAGGGAGTCGGGGTGTTGGTCGAGCGATCGCCGAGGAACTCCTTGCCGAAGGTGCGTCGGTGGCCGTTTGTGCCCGCGGAAGCGACGGTCGAGCTAGTCGCACGGGCACCCATACTCAGACGCTCGACGAAGTTGCGGAATCGTTGGCCGAACTCGCGGACGCGGACGCGGACGTCATCGTCGCGAAAGTCGATGTTGCGGATCACGATGTCTTGGCGTCCTGGGTTGCCGACGTCGCCGGCGCCTGGGGTGGGTTGGACGTGGTTGTGTCCAACGCGAGCGCATTGGGTGGTATCTCGCGGGACAATGACGGTTGGCGCCGCAGCTTCGAGGTCGACGTGTTGTCTGCCACAACTGTGTTCGATGCTTCGCTCGAACACCTTCGGGCCTCCGAACGAGGAGCGTTCGTTCAGATCTCGACCATCACTGCCCTCGAGTATCACGGTTATCCAGGTGGGGGCCTCAGTTACGGCCCTGTGAAGTCAGCGCTGATCAACTACGTCAAGCAGTTGGCGATCGAGTACGGGGCCGATGGCATCAGGGCCAATGCGGTGTCCCCCGGCCCGATATACATTCCTGGCGGGAGCTGGGACGCGATCCGACAGAACATGCCCGATTACTACGAGCAGAATCTCGAACATCAGCCTTCGGGGCGTATGGGGCAGGCGTCGGAGGTCGCTCGGGTGGTTGCATTTCTGGCCAGTCCTGCGGCCTCATGGGTTACGGGCGAGAATGTGGTCGTCGACGGTGGTTTCACCAGGAGAGTGGGTTTCTGATATGGCAGACAGTGAAAATCCGGAGCGTATTGACGCGTACCTAGTGGCCGGTGGCCGCTTCCATGACATCGACTATGCGCGACTTCAGCTCCTGAACCTGTTGGCAGAGCATCCTCACGTTCGAGTGAAGGTGGGTTCTGACTACGAGGACACCGACTCCATCGCAGCTTCCTCGTTCCTGGTTTCCTACACCTGCGACATCAGGCCGAGCGAGTCAGCCCAGCACGCGATCCGGTCGTGGGTGGGCGACGGCGGGCGTTGGCTCGCGCTACACGGCACCAACTCGGCGCTCGACTACGAACCCGGGAAACCTGTGGGCGCCCCCCGGTGTTTCCCGGACTGGGCAGAGTTGTTGGGCTCGCAGTTCATCTCTCACCCACCGATCGCCCCGTTCCCGGTTCAGGTGTCTGATCCGGATCATTGGTTGGTGAAGGACATCGAGCCATTCGAGACCGACGACGAGCTCTATCTTTGCGATTACCACGGACGCGAGGACCTTCACCCTCTGCTACAAACCGAGTGGCAGGGCGAGACGCCGGGGTTCGAGGACTCGGATTGGACCGAATGCGACCCGATCCACCTGGTCATGTACACCAAGAACCACGGTCACGGCGCCATCTTGTACAACAACCTCGGGCACTGCCGTGGACACTGGGACATGACCGATGCCATCGCCTACTACCCGGTCATCGAGCGCTGTTCGTGGGAGATCCCGCAGTACCACGAGCTCTTGCGCCGCGGCCTGCGTTGGGCCTTGGGCGAGTCCAGTTGATGATCGTCGTCCCAAACCTGGTTCACTGTTGAGAACCCCTGCCACCCCGAACGGAGTACAGATGGCAACCAAGACCGCCGCCAAGAAGAAGGCGGCTACCGGAGCGAAAGCGAGCGGGTCCGAGATCCCGAAGGACGTTCTGTTGGACCTGCACCGGAGAATGGTGCGGATCCGGCACTTGGAGGAGAACCTGGGCAAGATCGCGTCCGAAGGGCGTGTCCCGGGCTTCCTGCATCTGTACGTCGGCGAGGAAGCCGTCGCTGCCGGGGGTTGCACGGCTTTGACCGACGATGACCAGATCACCTCCACCCACCGAGGCCATGGTCATCTGATCGCCAAGGGCGGCGACTTCAACCGAATGATGGCCGAGTTCATGGGTAAGGCGACCGGTTACTGCAAAGGCAAGGGCGGATCAATGCACGTGTCCGACCTCGACCTGAACATGCTGGGTGCCAACGGCATCGTGGGGGCCGGCGTGCCCATCGCGGTCGGAGCGGCGTTCGCGAACAAGTACCGCGACAACGATCTTGTGACGATGGCGTTCTTCGGCGACGGTTCCACCAACATCGGGGCATTCCACGAGGCTGCGAACATGGCGTGCGCCCTCCACTTGCCGATCGTCTTCATGTGCGAGAACAACGAGTACGCCGAGTACACCGCTCGCGAACGCGTGATGGCAATCACCGATGTGGCCGATCGCGCCGTGGCCTATGGCATGCCCGGGGTGATCGTCGACGGAATGGACGTTGTCGCGGTGTATGAGGCTGCGACCGAAGCTGTAGCTCGGGCGCGACGCGGCGAAGGTCCGTCGATGATCGAGTGCAAGACGTACCGCTACTACGACCATGCGGGCGTTCAAGGTCTCGGCCGGACGTATCGATCCGATGACGAGGTCAACGAGTGGTTGGCCCGCGACCCGATCGACCAGTTCGAGGCGCATCTGTCGAAGGCCAGAGTTCTGTCGAAAGCGGCAGCCAAGAAGATCCACGATGAAATACAGGCAGAGGTCGAGGCGGCTATCGAGTTTGCCGAGAACAGCCCGATGCCCGACCCCGCGACCGACCTGTTGACCGACGGGTACACGGAGGCGAACTGATGACTGCGACCGAGGTTGAACCCCGCGTTATCACGTACAACCAGGCTTTCAACGAGACCCTCTTCGACCTACTGGCCTCGGACCCCGACATCTTCATCGCCGGTGAGGATGTCGGCCGATACGGGGGTGTCTTCCAGTCGTTTGCCGGACTGAACAAGGAGTACGGCGATGCGCGAGTGGTGGACACGCCCATCGCCGAACAAGCCATCGTCGGTCTTGGGTTGGGCGCCGCGGCAATGGGACTGCGGCCCATCGTGGACTTGATGTTCATGGACTTCGTCATGGTTGCCATGGACCAGATCGCGAACCAGGCCGCCAAGATGAAGTACATGTTCGGGGGTAAGGCCAAGGTTCCCCTGACCATCACGACCACAGGTGGAGCTGGTTTGGGAGCTGCCGCGCAGCACAGCGCAAGCCTCGAGGCCTGGCTGATCCATGTGCCCGGGCTCAAGGTGGTCTACCCCTCGAACGCCCACGATCTCAAGGGCCTGTTGGTCTCGTCAGTACGCGACGACAACCCGACCATCGTGACGCTGCACAAGGCAATGCTTGGTAGCAAGGGCGATGTCCCCGAGGGTCTGTTCGAGATCCCACTAGGTGTCGCGAGCGTCGTTCGTGAGGGTACCGATGTAACAGTGATCGCCATCGGCCGGATGGTGCAATTCGCCGAAAAGGCAGCTGAGACGCTTGCCGGCGAAGGCATCGACGTCGAGATAATCGATCCCAGGACCCTCCTCCCTTTCGACACTGCGACCGTGGTCGACTCCGCAAAGAAGACCAACCGCATCGTGGTCGTCCACGAAGCGGTGAAGAACGGCGGTATCGGCGCTGAGATCGCTGCTCAGATCCAGGAGGAAGCCTTCGACTATTTGGACGCGCCGATCGGACGTGTGGCTGCCCCCTTCTCGCCAGTTCCTTTCAGCCCGGCGTTGGAGCAGGAATATGTGCCCGATGCCGATGACATCGCGGCCGCTGTTCGGGCGACGCTGAACCGATAACGAAGGAGTGCTGGCAGGCTGATGGCCACCGTCGGGATCATCGCCAGCCCAGGGGCCGGCAAGGATGTTCGGCGATTGGTTGCCAACGCGGGCTCGGTTGGCGATGTGGACAAGGTCGCCATGATTCGGCGTGCGGCCATTGGAGCAGTCGAAGCTGGAGCGTCGCGCCTGTTGTATCTCGACGACTCTCGTCACCTCGTTCAGCGGGCCGTGGACGGATCCGTCCCCGATCACGTCAACGTTGAACCGCTTCCGTTGGAGACGATGGGCACCGGCCGGGATTCCGTACGGGCAGCTGCCGCGATGGACAAACAGGAGGTCGGTGCGGTCCTGGTGTTCGGCGGGGACGGCACCAGCCGCGACGTCGCCAAGGGATGGCCAGACGCTCCGATCGTCCCGCTGGCGGTGGGAACCAACAATGTGTTCCCATTGCACGTCGAGGCAACGCTTGGGGGGCTCGCATGTGGGCTGATCGCCAACGGCTCCATCGCTCTGGACGAAGCCTCCGAGCGATCAAAGGTCATCCATGTCGAGCTCGACGGCGCCGAGACCGACCTCGCCCTCGTGGACGTCGTCTTGTTGGCGGGCAGCTTCATAGGGTCGAGGGCGGTGTGGAACGTCGACGATGTCAGGGCCGCCGTGTTCGCGATCGCCGACCCGGCCTCGGTTGGGTTGTCGTCCATCGGCGCGGCAGTGCGCCCGACGCTCCGAGACATGGACTCGGGCGTATACGTGCGCACTGGTGACGGGCCCCAGGTCCGAATGCCTGTGGCACCAGGCACCTATGCCGATGTCGGCGTCGCCGAACACGACGCTCTCGCGTTCGGTGAGACCGTCATCTTCGAGGGGCCGGGCGTGCTGGCGTTCGACGGCGAGCGCGACCACGTCCTCGGACCGGGCGAGCAGGCTACCCTCAGCATCCGCCGAGACGGCCCACGTTTGATCGATCCTGTTCAGGTGGCCCGCATGGCTGCGGCCAGGAAACTCTTCTACCTCTAGGAGCCTGTTGTGGCGACCTTGATTCAGATGCCGAAACTCGGCCTCACGATGACCGAAGGCACCATTACCGACTGGGTTGCCGATGCCGGTCAGAAGGTGGCCGTCGGCGACGTCGTGATGTTGATCGAGACGGACAAGGTGGAGGCTGAAGTCGAGGCTGTGGCGGACGGCGTTGTCCATCACACAGCCGCTGTCGGAGAGACGCTCGAACCCGGTCAGGGGGTCGGGTGGCTCCTCGCCGACGACGAAGCACCACCCGATGGCGGGCCTCCACCGAAGAGTGAGATGAAACAGGTGGAGCCGAGCCCCGCGACCGAACCGACTACGAATGGCGCTTCGCCTGAGGCTTCCGCGTCACGCGAGGTCGATGGCAGTGATTCAGCACGAATCAAGGCTTCGCCCAATGCCAAGCGAGTTGCTGCCGAACTGGCCGTCGACCTCGCTCTTGTTGTCGGCACGGGGCCCGACGGACGGATCACATCGGAGGATGTCGAGGCTGCGCTTCCGGCGGGAAGAGGGATTGGAGGCCGGATACTGGCCTCTCCCAACGCCCGTCGCGTGGCGGGCCTGCGAGGCATTGACATCGCCACGGTCGTCGGTACGGGGCCTGGGGGCCGTATTACGTCGGAGGACGTGGAGGCAGCATCAGACCTTCCCGCGCCTCCGCAACCTGCCGCCGCACCCGAGAGTGGGGCATCACCTTCGCCGGTCGGATCCGACCGTTTCGTTCCGTTTGCCGCTTCTCGCGCAGCCCAACTCCTGGGTGTCGACATCGTTGAGGTGACCGGTACCGGTCCTGGCGGGCGTGTTTCTCGGCGTGACGTTTATGACCACGCGCGACGTGTTGGATCCACCCGTGCCCCGGTGGCTGCGGCCGCCTCGTCAGTTTCGCCCGGCGACAGGATCCCGGTTGCCGGGATGCGCCGGGTCATTGCACAACGTATGCACGGGTCACTCCAGGAGATGGCCCAGCTGACGTTGTCGATGGATGTCGACATGGACAACGCTGTCCAGCTGCGAGATCAGCTCAAGGAGATCGGTGCAGATGAGCTGGGGGTAGTACCCGGGTACACCGACATGGTGATAGCGGC
>JBPCTU010000582.1:0-3699 GCA_051011515.1 Acidimicrobiales bacterium | reverse complement strand
GTCTTCTTGTGCAATCTGATGCTGCCGCCGATCACGGTGCTGGCATGGGGGTCGTCGTTGTTGCCGAGCTTGTTGTCGTTATCGAGGGCGTCGCCGTTGTCTTCGTGCCAGATCTTGATCAGGTGGCTGATCTGTTGGGGGTGTCGAAGTTTACGGTGCAGGGGGTCGGGGCGGGTCCTCTCGTTGGCCAGCTTCGTTCGTGCTGATGCTATGGGCCGGGAGCGGCGAGACTGTCTAGGCCCTGGTTTGCATGAACAACAGTTTGGAGTTTGTTTTCTCGCGGTGTCACCCGTTTGACCGCTCGGCGGCATCTTATGTGTAGATATGAAAACGAAGCCGTCGATCACTGAGTCATTCGAGAAGTGGGCAGAGGATCTGACGCGGTATGCAACTGTGCTCGTCGGCGCGGACGACGCGGTGGATGTGGTGAACCAGGCATTCGTCGATGTGATGGCCTCAGGTCACTGGAATAACCCAGAGGTCATCGATCCCAAGCGATACCTGTACAGGGCAACCCTGAACGCCGCCCGCGGCATGCGACGCGCTCAGACCCGCCGCGAAGCCCGTGAGTGGCGCACACGGCCAGAACAGGTCATGCACCTAGAGCTGTTGGCCGACCCAAAGATCATCGAAGCTGTCAACGCCCTGTCGGTGGGACAGCGTGCGGTGATCTACCTGGCCTATTGGGAGGACATGACCCCAGCGTCGATCGCCTCTTTTCTAGGGGTCCGCGACGGCACAGTCCGAAGACAACTCGCTCGGGGCCGAGCCTCGCTCAGAAAGGCACTGGCATGAACACCACTGACCCCTCTGAGGCTCGAATCCGCCAGCTCATCGCAGAAATGGCGGAGACCGCCCCCGCTCCGGACTTCGACTTCGGAGCTGTGCCGGAGTCGGGGACCGAGCCAGCCGACACAAGCGATGACACGCCCGCGTCCATTCAGCCCGAGAGCAGTTTCGACCCCGAGGAGCCTGTCATGATCGATTTGAGCGAATCCGACATCGAAGCCACCACCCCCAAGACGCGAAAACGATGGATCGCGCCGGTGCTCGGCGCGGCTGCCGCGATCGTCCTAATCCTTGGCATCTTCATGCTTTCAAGCGACGACGGCGACGACAGCGACGACGGCACCGATTCGGTCACCGCTGCCGACCCCGGCATGGAACCAGCGCAAGCCGCTATCGGAACCTGGTTACTCACCATCGACCTCGAGACCGCCGTCGACTACGAGACCACCGTCGAGCTCGAGATGAACGCCGACGGCACGTATGAAATCACGCCAGGGTTCCACGACTTCCCGGAGCCACCCAACGGCCATGACCGAGACTTTGGTAACTATGAAATCGATGGCGACGTCATCACGCTCACCAGCGGGGCCAGCGCGGGCTGCCCAACCCCATCCGGCGGTGTGCGCCTCGGCAAGGTCGGTCAATACCGCCTCGAGTTCCCCGCAGCAGACCTCATGACGTTCGTACTCATTGACGATGACTGCGACAGCCGGTTTTCGTTCATACCCGGCGCCGAATTCGTCCGCATAACCCGCCCCTGACCCCCACCACGCGATCTGTGAACCGCTGGTTCACATCTCCTTCCGAACCAGCGGTTCGCAGATCAACGGCCCACAGCGCACCATCAAGGCGACAGCACGAACACAGCTGTCATCCCCTCTGGCATTCGATCGGAGCCACCCTCGGCTGGATGACACCATCCAAAGCCTTCGCCAACGCCGTTGCAATGACCACCTGAGGACACACCGGTTATGTGATGGTCGCCCAGGGCGCGATGACTTATGGCGAGGGGGCGGCGCTGGGTTCGGTCTGGGCTTCTAATTGTTTGCGGAGTCGTGTGATGTGGGCGTTGGCGAAGTCGACAGCCTCGGCTCCACTCATTCTCGATCCGGTGGTGGTGTGGTGTTCGAATGCGTCTTGTCCCAGGCTGCTCGGCAGAATCTTGAGCGTGTTGCTGAGGTGGGAGCGAGCACGAGTGTTGTGTCGTCTGTGCACGAGCCGGCGAGCGTCGCTGCGAGTTCGCGTTCGCCCATGCGATCGAATGACACGGCGAGGAACGCGAGTGCGGCAGCGACATTCGTTGGTTTGCCGGCGCGCTGACCAACTTCGATCGCTTCAGTTGTAATCCGAGATCACAGCCGCCATCACCGAGCTGGCTGATGGCGACCGCGAGGTTGTCTTGTTATATGCGTGGCAGGAGCTGAGCTACGCGGAGATCGCAGAGGCACTGGGCATTCCGGTCGGGACGGTGCGCTCCCGGCTCCATCGCGCCCGAGCCACGTTGCGCGCCATTCGTGCAAGATCCGAGCAGGAATCGGAGCTCCAAGCGCCCATAGCCACTGCAGGAGGGACCGGATGAACGATCCACTCGATCTTGTTCGAGACGTCGCCCCGCCCGCCGAACCAGGGGCTGACTCCCCGGGTTGTGACAACGTGGCCGTCTTTGATCTTCGGCAGCCTGCCGAGACCACTCCAACGACACCGAAGAGACGACTTGCCCTTGTGGGCGCGGCCGTGGCTGCAGCCATTGTGTTAGTGGCGGGCCTGGTCTTGGTCGACGGTGACAGCGGCAACGTCGTGAGTTCCTCGGGTGTCGTTGACGATCTCGGCTATAGGTGGTCCCGGGTCCCGGGTCCCGACGAGCGAGCTCTCGGTGGAGACGGCGTGACCACCGCGCAGGAGATCAGCCTCCAGTCGATGAACAGCGTGACCGCCGGGGGCCCCGGCCTCGTCGCAGTCGGTTGGGTAATGTCGCCCCGCCAAGGCTCGCTCGACGGAGCCCCATTCCTCGCCCCGGTTGCGGCGGTATGGACCTCTGTCAACGGGATCAGTTGGTCGCGGGTCCCCCACGACGAAACCGTCTTCGGCGGAGACTACGGGCAGTCGATCAACAGCGTCACGGCCGGGGCCCCGGCCTGGTGGCAGTTGGAGTACGGAGCGAGGGAGATCTGGATGCGAGGGTGTGAACATCGCTGGATGGTGTCACCTGGTCTCAGGTCGCCCACGACGAGGCAGTGTTGGGCGGAGACGGTCTCCAGATCATGTGGAACGTGACCGCCGGAGGCCCCGGTTTCGTCGCTGTTGGACAAGACACCTCCGATGCGGCGGTGTGGACCTCAGTTGATGGGATCACCTGGTCTCAGGTTCCCCACGACGAAGCCGTCTTCAGCACAAGCGGTGGGTGGGGATTGGCGATGACGAGTGTGATCGTCGCAGGTCCGAGCCTGGTCGCCGTTGGGGCCCAGTCGGCTGGACAGAGGGGACGACCCGAGAAGCGGCGACCTGGACGCGGCGGCATGGACGTCCGCGGATGGCATCGCATGGTCGCGCGTTCCCCACGACGAGGCGGTCTTCGGCGGAGACGGTGGCCAGGGCGTGTCGAGCGTTACCGCCGGAGGCCCCGGCCTGGTCGCGGTCGGGTCGCATCGGGGGACCCCTACCGCGACTGGGGCAGTGTGGGTGGCGGCTACAGAAAACTGACTCCGGGTGAACGCGCATGTGCCCACCTTCCCAGAGCGACGGGCACTGTCCGGCACGAGACTCTGGGACGGTCCGGTTGCGGCGGCACCTGTCACGATGATTTCCGCGGTGGATGCCCGGCAGCCCTCGTTGCTCGCCACTGTTCCAGGCGCTCGTGGATAGGTCCGCCGCCTGCGTTGAAGACCACACTGATTTCACCCACTCCAGGAT
>JBPCTU010000581.1:0-4410 GCA_051011515.1 Acidimicrobiales bacterium | reverse complement strand
ATGCCCGCCTGGGGTGCCTCGTGTTCTACGTCGGGTTCCGCAACCCGGCGCTCTTGGCCCGCGCCGCGATCTCGATCGATCACATATCCGACGGTCGTTTCGAGATCGGTTTGGGAGCCGGTTGGGCCGGGTTGGAAGCGCGCGCTCACGGTTATGACTTCCCGGGTGTAGGTGTCCGGCTCGACATGCTCGAGGAGGCAGCAGAGCTGATAGAGGCCCTGTGCACTCAGGATCGAACGACCCACGACGGGTCGCACTTCACGACCGACGACGTGTCGATGCTCCCGCCGCCGGTGCGGGGGTCCCTGCCGTTGTGGATCGGTGGTATCGGAGAAAGGCGTACTCTGCGTATTGCGGCACGTCGCGCTTCTGGGTGGAACGCGGCTTACGCTTCTCCCGATGAGTTCAGGCGTTTGGGCACGGTTCTCGATGCCCACTGCGAGGACTTACATCGCGATCCCGAAACGATCGAACGGTCGATCAACCTATTGTTCGGGATGGTCTCCGATGAGAGGTCCATGTCGACGGTTGAGACAACGATGCGCGAGCAGTGGGGTCCCGGGTGGCCGCGGGTCTCCTCGGGCGCCTTGCTTGGCACCCCCGAGATGGCTGTCGAGCGGATTCTCGAATACCGAGATGCAGGAGCGGACATGGTCAACGTTGCACTGCGGGTTCCCATCGATCCAGACGCGGTGGATGCCTACGTGACGTCGGTGGTTCCAGCGGTTCGCGACGCGGCCGGCTAATTCTTGGCCAGCAGGTCCAGGTACAAGTCGAGATTCACCTGGTCGAAGCAGACGAACACGATCTGTTCCATGCCGCTGCCTCGGACGGCATCGACGACGGTCTCGATCGCCACGTTCGCGGCCCGAGGTTTCGGAAAGCCGTAGACGCCAGTGGAGACGTTTGGGAACGCCATGGAGCGGCAGTCGTGGGTTGTGGCCGCCGCGACGCTCTGGTGGTAGGCCGCGCCGAGAAGTTTGTCGGCGTCGGCCGGGGTGTGGGAGCTCCAGACGGGTCCGACGGTATGAATCAGCAAACGGCAGGGAAGCAGGCCGGGCCCGGTGACGACAGCCGCTCCAGTTGCCAGTGGGCCGTCACGAGCGATGATCTCCCGACACTGTCGAGCGATCTCAGGCCCGCCGGCCGCGTGGATCGCCCCATCCACACCACCGCCTCCGGCGAGGGCCGAGTTCGCGGCGTTCACGATCGCGTCGACGGTGTAAGTGGTGATATCGCCGAGCTCGGCTGACAGATGCGTCACGGCAACGCTCCGCAAGAAGCCTCGCGTCGGTCTCCGGTGGCGCTCCGCGGTCGATCCGTGAAGCCGCGCTCGGCCGTCGTCGCGGATCCTGGCCCGGGATCGTCCACGGTCTCGACGTTAGCCCGCCGAGTCGTCATCGAAGAGGGGCGGTTGCGGTTATCGCCGTCGTGAATCGGCTGAGGGGGGACTAGCCTGCCTGGTCGTGGCCAGTGCCAAGAAAACAGCGGACAAACCAGCCAAGAAGCGCGGTAGTCACAGCGTTTCTCCCGAGGACGCACTCCCGATCAAGATGATGAACGATCGCGTGTTGGTCGAGATCCCGACCGAGGAGGGTGAGCGCCGATCCACCGGGGGAATCCTCATTCCTGCGACCGCTCAGGTATCGCGTCGCTTGGCGTGGGCCGAGGTCAAAGCGGTCGGACCGAACGTGCGCAACATGGAGATAGGCGACCAGGTCCTGTTCAACCCCGAGGACCGCTATGAGGTTGAGGTACGGGAGCACGACTACATCATCCTCAGGGAGCGTGACATCCACGCCTTGGCAGCCGAGCGCCTGGAGCAAGGCAGCACCGGGCTGTATCTGTAGTGCTCGGGTCTGTAGTGCCTCGAGCGGCACTCTGACACCATGGCGTCCACTCGTGAGGAATTCAGGGCGATGGCGGGGGAGTACAGCGTGGTCCCCGTTTGGCGGGAACTGGTAGCTGATCTCACGACGCCGGTCGCAGCTTTCGCGCGGCTCTGTCCCGATGGCCCAGGTTTCTTGTTGGAGTCCGTCGAACATGGTGAACGGTGGAGTCGGTACTCCTTCATCGGTCGCAATCCATTGCTGGGGATAACCAAGAAGGACGGGGAGATCCATGTCGAAGGTCAAATCCCCGACGGTGTCTCTACATCAGACGGAGTCCTGGGTCTCTTGGACGACTTGCTCGATGTTCTGAGGGCCCCGACACTCGAGGATCTTCCGCCATTGCACAGTGGGATCATCGGGTACTTGGGCTACGACATCGTGCGAGAGATCGAGCGTTTGCCCGACGTGCCCGAGGACGATCAAGGGCTGCCGGATGCGCTCCTCTCGGTCATTGGCGAGTTGGCGGTCTACGACCACTGGAACCAGCGGGTAATCCTCATAGCCAACGTGATTGTCCCCCCGGGGGCAACGCCACAGCTGATCGACAGCGCTTATGACGAGGGTGTCGCTCGTCTCGACCAGCTGGCCATCGACGGCGCCCGACCCGTAAACGAACCGTTCCTGGAGCCTCCGCCGGCTGAGGTGGACCTGCCAGACATCGAATCGACGATGAAGCCAGGTGAGTATGCCCTCGCCGTCCAGGCAGCCAAAGAGCACATTCTCGCCGGCGACATATTCCAGGTCGTGCTGTCCCAACGATACGACTTCGACCTCGACGCCGAACCGTTCGATGTCTACCGCGTCCTGCGGCAGATCAACCCGAGCCCGTATATGTACTTCGTGCGGCAACCCGAAGTCACACTTGTCGGTTGTTCGCCCGAACCCATGGTTCAGCTCCTCGATTCCAAGGTCATCAGTCGGCCGATTGCCGGGACCAGGCGGCGGGGCAAGACGAGCGAAGAAGACCGTCGCCTGGGTGCCGAGTTGGTGGAACACCCCAAGGAGGTTGCCGAACACGTGATGCTCGTTGACCTGGCTCGCAACGATGTAGGCAGGGTCGTCGAATATGGCACCTTGGAGTTGGATGAATTGATGACGCTCGAGCTCTATAGCCATGTCATGCATATGACGTCGCAGGTGTCCGGTTCTCTGCGCGAAGAGAAGTCGCCCATAGACGTGCTCCGAGCGACACTGCCCGCGGGAACTGTCTCCGGTGCCCCCAAGGTGAGAGCGATGGAGATCATCGACGCACTCGAGCCGGTGAAGCGTGGGCCATACGCGGGCGTTGTCGGCTATCTGGACTTCTCTGGCAACATCGACACCGCCATCGCCATTCGAACGATGGTCATCGCTAATGGGCGCGCGAGTGTCCAGGCCGGCGCAGGGATTGTGTCGGATAGCGTGCCTGAGCATGAGGATCTCGAATGTCGGAACAAGGCGCGCGCTCTGTTGGCAGCGGTGCGACCCGCCGAGCGCATGACACAAGCGCGACGGGCGAAGTCGTGACGAACGCGGCCGGACCAAGCCATGAACTGGTCGCCGCCTCGGTGGACCGCGACGTCATCTGGGTGCGTGGCGACGACGCGGCCGAGTACTTGCAGGGTCAGCTCAGCCAGGAGGTGGCGGCGATGTCACCGGGCGAGTCGGCGTGGTCTCTGCTCCTTCAGCCACGAGGGAAGGTCGATGCCTGGTTCCGCATCACTCGGATCGAGGAGCAGGTCTTCCTGTTGGATATCGATGCCGGCTACGGCGAGGCGACCATCCAACGGCTGGAGCGCTTCAAGTTGAGGACCGATTGCGAGTTTGTCGGCGAGCGCTGGTCCATCGTCAGCCTTCGGGGTGACGGCGCAGCCGACTTGGCGTCCGCCGCGGGTACAGGGGAAATGCCGGTTGATGCGGGGTGGCCAGGCATAGAAGCAGTGGACCTGTTGGCGGCACGGGTCGAATTGCCCGATGGGGAGCTAAACATCGGCGTGGACGAGTTGGAGGGACTGCGCATTCGCTCCGGCGTCCCGGCGATGGGCCGGGAACTCACCGAAGACACGATTCCGGCTGAGGCGGGGATCGTCGATCGAAGCGTCAGCTTCACAAAGGGCTGTTATGTAGGTCAGGAGCTGGTCGCCCGGATCGACAGTCGAGGCGGCAACGTGCCCCGAAGACTCTGTGGTGTTGTCGGATCTGCAGGGTTTGTCGCGGGCGACACGGTCTCGGTCGATGGCGATGAGGTGGGCCTGATCACATCGGTTCAAGGCGGGCACGGCCTCGCCTACGTCAAACGATCCGTCGATGTGCTTCCGGCATCGGCTCAGGCGGGTGGCTCCGAGGTAGAGATCCGCGACCTACCGATGTTCTGACCCCGCGCCGGCCGGTGTCAGGTTTCTCAGCTTTCGCTCGAGGCGACCGATGACATCATGTAACGACGTGTGCATGGCGGAAGATCCCACCCGGAGCACCCGGAGATGGTTGGGGTAGTTGGTCTTGTAGTGTCGATCGACAAGCACCAGAGGTCTGTGAGCAA
>JBPCTU010000580.1:0-3333 GCA_051011515.1 Acidimicrobiales bacterium | reverse complement strand
CACCGGCGCAACCTCGGTTGGCTTCGACGGTGAGGCTGCCGTGATCGTCAACGGACCGGCTGTGAGATTCGACGAGGCTTCGTTCGAACCGACGATCGTGGATACAGAAGGTGAGCTCATCAACCTTGCCGAGGTTCACGAATCCGACTCCGGCGGGGTGTTGGTGTCGGACGGCGAGGGTCGAGTCTCAAGCGTGGACTTCGACGCCCAGGTTGCCGAAGTCCTGCTCCCGCCCGGCAGTCTGGGGATTCCTCTGTCGAGCGTCGCAGTCGACAACCAGTTCGACAGCGCCGTGTTCGCGGCAGAGGACGGTCGCTTCGAAGTCTGGTCGTTGGTAGGCGACCGGGTCCTGGCTCAGGCGGTACCCCGCGAAGGCACCAAGACGGGGATCGATCCGTCCGGTCGCTACCTGGCAGAGGGGAACACAGTTCCTGGAACCGGATCGAGGGTCTGGGACCTGGAGGCTCGAGAGGTCATCTTCGAGAGCGACTTGGATTGGGTGAACTACCGCGACGACCGACTCGCGCTGGCCGATCAAGACGTCCAACCACTCCCGGACGGCCGGCCCGTTGCCCTGTGGAACGCCGATGGCGGCGTAACCCACGAGTTCCTTGCTCCTTACCAGGGGATGACCGATGGCTGGTCGCCCGAACTCGGTCTCACCGCCATGCCCCAAACGCTGTTCGGCATCATCAATGTGATCGATCCCGAAACCGGTGAGATCGTCGTCGAGCTGGATGATCTGATCGGGGAGACCGAGTACGACATCAACGACGTGCAGCGGTGGCCAGTAGACCTGGAATTCGATCCCGCCGGAGAGGTACTGCTCGGGGCCACAATCGGTGGCCGCGTGGTGCTCTGGGACACCGAGTCTTGGGAAACCATCGTCGAGCTCGAGCCCGAGGTCGGGTTCGTTGATGGCGACTACTCAGCTGACGGCACCGAGCTTGTGACGCTGCACGCGGATGGCTTCATCAGTCGTCGAGACCCCCGCACCCTCGAGTTGCTCGAGACCTCGTCTCAAAACCCATCGATTGGGCGGGGTAACGGACTGGGAGTCGCCATCTCCGACGCGGGAGACACGATCGTCAATTTCGGGCAGACGAGCGCGACCATCTGGGACGCCGAGTCTCTGACTCCGATCGGGGACCCTTTCCCGCACGGCGTGGAGCAGGGCTGGGGTGGGCAGTTCGCGGTGCAGGCGGAACGTCTGGTGACGATGACGGGGCCCGAGATCCTGGTGTGGAACGTCGACACTGCGTCCTGGCCGGATCTTGCATGCGCTGCGGCGGGACGCAATCTGACCCAGAGGCAGTGGGATGAGTTCGGCCCTGAAGGTGAGCGCTATCAGATCACTTGCCCGCAGTATCCACCGGGCGAATAACGGAGTCCGAAACCCCCTGACCTGGGCGTTCCCGCGACATCGAAACGAAATCGGGTCGCGCGAATAGTGTCTTCCTACGGAAGGACGCCAGATGGATGTGCGGGTACTGGGGCCAATAGAGGTCCATGGAGACCACAAACTCGCAATCGGGGGTCCGCGCCAACGCAGGATCGTTGCCGCTCTCGCGATGCACGCTGGGGAGGTCGTATCGGTAGATCGCTTGGCAGAAATCGCGTGGGCCGATGAAGTTGTGCCCGAACAGGCCGAACGCAACGTTCGCACGTACGTGCATCGCATCCGGACCGCGATGGGTCCCGACCTGGCCGATCGCTTCGAGACGTCTGCGCCCGGATACGTCCTACGGCTTGAACCCGGAGAGCTGGACGCACGGCGCGTCGAAGACGGTCTGTCGCGCGCTAGCCGTCTGGCGGAAAGAGGCGACCACGAGGGTGCGTTGGCCAAGATCGACGACGCGCTTGACGGTTGGCGCGGCGCCCCATACGCCGAGTTCGCCGACGAGGATTGGGCCCGCGCCGAAGTGGCAAGGCTCACGGAACGCCGAGCGTCAGCCCTGGAGCTACGCGCCGACTCCTTTCTGGCTCTCAACCGTGGCGCAGACGCCGTGGCCGAACTCGAGGGTCTGATCGAGGAGTTCCCTCTCCGAGAGCGCCGTCGGGCCCTTCTGATGCGGGCGCTGTATCAGTCCGGCCGCCAGGCGGAAGCCCTCCGTGTCTTCCAGGAGTTCCGTGCGTACCTCATCGACGAGGCCGGTGTGACGCCGAGCGACGACATCGTCGAACTCGACAGAGCCATCGCCTCCGGCAGCTTGTCGGGAGCTGCGCCAGAGTCGGTGAGGGGATACGAGCTCCACGAGCAGATCGGGTCGGGGGCATTCGCCGAGGTGTATCGCGGAACCCAGCCGGCGCTGAACCGCGACGTCGCGGTGAAGGCGGTCAGGCCCGAGCTGGCCAATCGGCCAGAGTTCATACGGGGTTTCGAGGTCGAGGCGGGCATGATCGCCCGGCTGGAGCATCCCCACATAGTTCCTCTCTACGACTTCTGGCGAGAACCGGACCGAGCTTTCCTGGTGATGCGTTGGCTGACCGGGGGGAGTCTGGAGTCTCAGCTCGACAAAGGACCGTTGTCCTTGGAGAGCACTGCGCAGATGGTCGAACAGATCGGTTCGGCACTGGCCTCGGCCCACCGCGCTGGCATTGTCCACCGTGACGTGAAGTCCGCCAACATCCTCCTGGACGACGAAGGCAACGCGTATCTGACCGACTTCGGGATCGCTGTCGAAGTCCTGGGAGAGGAGAACCCTGCTGCGGCGTTGTCGGAGGGGTCGCCGGCCTATGCGGCGCCCGAACAACTCCGCAAGCAAGAGGTCGGTCCACCGGCTGACGTTCACGGTCTGGCGATTGCCGCTTACGAGTGCCTCGTCGGTCGGTTGCCCTTCTACGACGCCGACGATCAAGCGGAATTGCTCAGGCGACAGTTGTTCGAACCGATCCCGCCCGTCGCCGCGGGCCGATCGGGTATTCCCCCGGCCGTGGACGAGGTGATAGCCCGCGCCACGGCCAAGGAGCCTGAGTCGAGGTCGCAATCGATTCCTGAGTTCGTGGAGGAGTTCCTGGCCGCCTTGGCCGAGAGCCCATCGGCGTCGAGCGCGGTCCATGAGACGGCCCACCGAGTAACCGCCCTCTCGGGGGCGGTGACGAATCCCTACAAGGGACTCTCCGCATTCGACGAGGGAGATGCCGGCGAGTTCTTCGGGCGAGAGCGTCTGGTCGACGAACTCGTCAGCGGTCTGGGAGTTGAGGGCGAAGCAGGGAGGTTCTTGGCGGTCGTCGGGCCATCGGGGTCGGGCAAGTCGTCGGTCGTGCGTGCGGGTCTGTTGCCCTCATTGAGGTCCGGGGCAGTGCCCGGCAGCGAAGGCTGGTTCATCACCA
>JBPCTU010000579.1:0-2801 GCA_051011515.1 Acidimicrobiales bacterium | reverse complement strand
GGCAGGGGAGTAGCGGCATTGCGATCGGCCGGCATCGAGGTTGACGTCGGTGTGCGCGCCGAGATGATCGCTCAAGAACTCGGACCGTATCTCCACCATCGGTCGACCGGCCGACCGTTTGTCGTGTTGAAGTTGGCCGCGTCGTTGGACGGCAGGATCGCGGCGCCGGACCGATCGAGCAAGTGGATAACCGGTCAAGCTGACAGGCAGTTCGCCCATCGCCTGAGAGCTGAATCCGACGCCGTGCTTGTGGGTGCGGCCACAGTCCGGGCCGATGATCCTGAGCTGACGGTACGGGATTGGCGTCCGGCCGAGGGTGTGGTTGCCCAAGGTCTGGATCCCAAGCGGTTGGTTGTCGGCACTGAGCCGGCCGGCGCGCGCATCCACCCGTGTGAGGAACTCTCCGGTTCGCCGGCACAGATTCTGGATGACCTGGGAGCCGATGGTGTTCTCCAACTCCTCCTCGAAGGTGGAGCCGGGGTAGCCGGCCAGTTCCATGCGGCGGGATTGATCGACCGTTATGAGCTGTTGTTCGCTCCGATGCTGTTCGGTGGAAGCCGAGCTGTCCCGATGTTCGCGGGCGACGGCGCTCAGAACATCGCTTCGGTCTGGCGAGGCAGGATCGAACAAGTCGGGATGATCGGCCATGACATCCACGTGACCTTGCTTCCCCCTGTTCCTGACGGTACGGAGTTGTAACGGTCTCAACCCGCCCGAACAAGCCCCCCAATTCAGGTCTGGCCCCGAGGGTGCCAAGGTAGCGTTGAGCCCATGCTGCAGCTGGTACTACCCAAAGGCTCGCTCGAATCGGCCACGCTTGACCTGTTCGAGAGCGCCGACCTCCCCGTGAGTCGAGGCTCGTCAGTCGACTACAAGGGGTCGATCAACGATCCCAGAATCGACTCGGTTCGGATCTTGCGGCCTCAAGAGATCGGCCGCTACGTCGCCGATGGGCTCTTCGACCTTGGTATTACTGGCCGTGATTGGATCGAGGAGACTGACTCCGACGTCGTGTCTCTCGGCGAACTGCACTACAGCAAGAACACCGCTCGCCCGGTACGTATCGTCGTGGCGGTGCCCCAAGACAGCCCCTGGTCCAGCGTCAGCGATCTGCCACAGGGCGTGCGGGTTTCGAGTGAATACCCAGCGCTGACCCACAGATTCTTCGAAAAGGCTGGGGTGGATGCATCGGTACAGCTCTCCTACGGAGCAACCGAAGCCAAGGCGCCCGAGATCGTAGACGTGGTGGTCGATATCACCGAAACCGGGCGGGCGCTCCGAGCCGCCGGGCTGCGGGTCATCGACACCATTCTCACCAGCTATACCGAGCTGATTGCAAACCCTGAGTCTTACGCCGACGACGCCAAGAGGAAGGCAATGGAGCAGGTTCACACCCTGCTTCAAGGCGTTCTCGAAGCGCGTGGTCAGGTGATGGTGAAGATGAACGTGACTGCCGAGAACCTCGACGGCGTCATCGCCCAGCTGCCGGCGATGAAGTCACCAACCGTCAACGAACTCTTCGGGGGTAACGGTTATGCGATCGAGACGGTTGTCCCCAAGAATGAGATCAACATCCTGATCCCTGATCTACGGGGCGCCGGGGCAACCGACATCGTCGAGATCGCGATCTCGAAGATCGTCCACTGAGCCGGTCGTGAGGGGCCGCGTGTCAGAGTTCGGGTCCGACGGTTGGGGCACCGTCGCTGCCGACGCCGGCTCTTCGTATACGTTTCACTGCACCGCCATCGCTGACGGCTCCCGCAAGATCGAGGTAGGAGAGATCGTGGAGTTCGAGGTTCGGCCTGGACTCCAGGGTCGGTGGGAGGCGGCAGACCTGACCACTGTGAGCGGCCTACCAGGCGACGGGTAACGTCCAGCGGCCCCACAACAAGAACGCCGCGATCCGAGTCGGTTCGCCATCGAGCCGGAGGTCGGGGAACCGGTCGACGGTTTGTCTCAACGCGATGCGCGCCTCGAGCCGAGACAGGTGGGCGCCGGGGCAGAAGTGGTGCCCAAGCCCGAATGCGACGTGTTTGCGCAGCTCGTCGGGGTCTCGGTCGAGTCGGAAGGAATCGGGGTCATCGAAGATGTCTGGATCACGGTTGGCAGCGGCGAAGGTGGCCATCACCTTGGAACGTTCCGGTACCTCCACTCCGTGCAGCTCGAGGGCTTCGGTGTTCGTTCGATAAAGGCCCAGCACCGGTGAGTCCAGCCGGAGGCTCTCTTCGACGGCAACGGCATCGAGGTCGGGATTGTCGCGGAGTTCCTCATAGAGCTTGGGATCTTGAAGCAGTCGCCAGAACAGGTTGGTGATGAGAGATGTCGTGGTCTCGTTGCCGCCAACCAGCAGTTGATTGAGCATGACCAGGCGTTCGGAGTCGTCGAGGCGGCGTCCGTCCACTTCGGCCAACAAGATCCCGCTGGTGACGTCGTCGGGGATGACATCGCCGAGGACATCGGGGCCGGCGTTGGCTGGATCTAGCCCGGCGTCACGCAGTCGAACACGCCGGAGGTTGAGCTGGTCCTCGAGGTACTGTGCCATGGCTTCTCGTGGTGCTTTGGAGGCCTCAGCGTCGGACGCATGGGCCGCAGCCAGCTGATCGTCACTCCAGGCCTTGAACTGCTCCATGTCATCTGTGGGCACGCCCAGGATGTGGGCGATGACCAATACTGGCAACGGACATGCCAACGCGTCGTGGAGATCGGCTCGTCGTCCCTGCTCCATCTCGTCGAGAAGTGCCGACACGAGGGTGGAGATCTCCGACTCCATTGCGGCGACGTGTCTGGGAGCAAAACTCTTC
>JBPCTU010000578.1:0-7365 GCA_051011515.1 Acidimicrobiales bacterium | reverse complement strand
TGTCGGGATCGAGCAGCATCGTCTTGTAGTCATCGTCCAGGCCCATCTGATCGACCTGATCGCGCCAGAGCTCGTGGAACTGCGGTGCCGGGCGATAGTCAGCGATGCGCTGCACCACCCCGGCGGCCTTCACCAATGCATTGTCACTCTTGAACGGCATCGATCCGTGGCCCGGCGTGCCTCGCACAGTCAGCCGGCGCCACGCAACACCTTTCTCGCCCACGCGCATGGCGATGGTTGGCGACGCCTGGCCACCACCGTGCAACCCTCCGTTCTCGGTCAGGACGTAATCGGTGTTGATCAGGTCGGTGTGATTCTCGGCCATCCATCTTGCGCCGTAGGCGCTGCCTGCTTCCTCGTCGGCCACGGCCATGAATACGAGGTCGCCGCGTGGCTTGAATCCAGTCGATGCGAGGTGGCGCACCGCGACCGCCATGGATGCAGTCAGGTTGAGCATGTCGACGGCGCCCCGACCCCAGACCTCGCCGTCGATCAGTTCACCCCCGAACGGATCCCGCGACCATCCTTCGGGCGTCACCGGAACCACGTCGGTGTGGCCGTTCAGCATCAGCGATGGCGCCGACGGGTCGCGGCCTTCGATTCTCGTCACGAGTGTGCGCCGTCCGGGAGCGGCGTCGAACGACTGCATGTCGAGCCCGACTCCATCCAGGAAGTGAGCTATGTCGTCAGCGTTGCGGGCTTCCTGGCCCGACGGCTCCGTGCCTTCGTTGACACACTCGTTCCGGATCAGCTGCTGGAGCAGCTCCACTGTCTCAGAGTTCGGCGGCGGCGAAGCCATCGAGGAATCCTACGTCCACCGGACGCGGCCGGCCGACGAGCAACCAAGAACCCGTTGGTGGCACCTACGCAACCGTGCCCTCCATCGACCACTATGTGTCGGTGCGATACAGGCTGGAGAACTTCGAGCTGGACGACAACCAGGTGAGCCTCACCTGCGATGGCGAAAGCGTGCACATCGAGCCCCAGGTCTTTCAGCTGCTGGCCTATCTGGTCGAGAACCGAGACCGCGTTGTCTCCAAGGAAGAGCTACTCGACTCGATTTGGGGGAGCCGGTTCGTCAGCGAGAGCGCCTTGACGACCCGGGTGAAAGGGCTCCGGCAGGCCCTCGGCGACGACGGCCGTGCCCAAAGGTTGATTCGAACCGTGCATGGCACTGGCTACCAGTACGTCGGGCCGGTCGAAGAGGTCGACGAGTCGTATCGGTCTCCCTCTGCTCCGGCCGTTCCCGCATCAGCCAACACCCTGCGAGGGAGGGAAGCCGAGATCCACGACCTGGTGGGGTTGCTGGACGAATCGCGCCTGGTCACCGTCGTTGGGCCAGGAGGAACTGGCAAGACCCGTCTCAGCCTCGAGATCATCGCCCGCCAGCTACAAGGCGATCGGCGAGCCAGCTTCGTGGAGTTGTCAACTGTCCGTCAGCCCGAGGCCATAGTCGAGGCGCTCGAAGCCGTACTAGCGGTTCAGACCGGTCAACGTACGGGCCCCCTGGACGCGTGTTGTGAGTATCTGTCCACTGGGGTTCACCTGTTGATCCTCGACAACTGCGAACACGTGCTCGACCCCGCATCCGACCTGGTCGGCGAGCTGCTGGCTCGATGTGATGACCTGACCATCGTGGCGACCAGTCGGGAGCCATTGGGGCTGGGTCATGAGCAGGTCTACCGGCTGGGACCTCTGGGACTGCCCAGCCTCGACGCCGATCTTGCCGAGTCCGACTACGAGCAGTCCCCAGCTGTCGCCCTCTTCGTTGATCGCGCCAAACGAGTCGATCAGGGTTTTGTGGTCACCGATGACGCTTTGGGGAAGATCGCGTCGTTGTGTCGCTCCCTCGACGGGTTGCCGCTCGCAATCGAGCTCGCTGCGGGCCGAACAGGCGTGTTTGGTCTCGACGATCTGATCGATCGGCTGGATCGTCGGCTTGACCTGTTGGGTGACGAGCGAGGCGCGGTCGACGGGCGTCACCGAACGCTGCGGGCCACGCTCGAGTGGTCTTACGATCTTCTCGGCGAGGAACAACAGCGGCTCTACCGACACATGGCCGTCTTTCCAGACGGGGTCACCTTGGCCACGGTCGAATGGTTGGCGAAGGCCATCGATCTCCGCGAAGAACCTCTCCTGGCGCTCTCCCGACTCGTCGAGGCGTCGGTTCTGGTCAGACAGTCGTCGGCTTCGGGTGTTCGTTATGAACAGCTCGAAACCGTCCGAGCTTTCGGCCGCGATCGTCTCGAACATGAAGGCGAACTCGAAGTTGCGCGGCAGCTCCTGGCCGATTGGGCGACCCACGTGACACAACCACTGCGAGAGGACACCCGCACCCCCCAGGAGGCCGAGTGGAACCAGATCATTCGTGATGAGCTGGCCAACCTGAGGTCGGCCAGGCAGGTGATGTTGGCGAACGGTCTGCTCAGCCAGGCTGTGGGTCTCAGTTCCTCCCTGGACGAATGGGCCAGGTTGAGGGACATAAGCGAAATCTGGTCGTGGTCCAAGGAACTGATCGACCTTGTCGGCGACACCGATCCGGTTCTGCTTGCTCGAATCAAGGCGACGGCAGCTCACGGCACATGGCGCCGAGGGGACTTCGACAGCTGTGAACGTCTCAGTCAGGAGGCGCTGGCTGTCGAAGGCATCGACGATTGGACCCGTGCCAGGGCCAACTCGGCTCTCGCAGTGGCCGACCTGTTCAGAGGACGCCTCGACGACGCGATCGATCATTGGGTTGCCAGCGCATCTTTCGACGGCAACCCGGTCGACCTTGCTGCGGCCGCCTTGGCGGCTGCCTACCAGGGCCGCTTCGACCGAGCCGACGAGCTTCTCGACCTAGCGGTCGAGAACGCCGGGCCGGAGTCTCCGGCCGCTGTGGACTCCTGGATCGCGTATTCGAGGGGTGAATCGGCGGCCGTCCAGGGCACCGGCAATCACGAGGTCTACCTCAGACGAGCGATCGAACTGGCCGAGGAGTCCGGGGTCACGTTCACGGCCGGTGTGGCCCGGCTCACACTGGTGTCGAACTCCGAGGTAGAACCCGGCGATCCTCAAACCGCACGGGACTACGCCGAGTTGGTCGATCTGTGGCTGAGGTCTGGAACGTGGACACAGCTGTGGACGACGTTGCGAAACGCTGCGGGGTTCTTGGCGCCGTCTCATCCCGAAACAGCGCTGTTGATGCTCGTGGCAGCCGACAACGACGTCTTCGCCCCACTCGTCTCCGACGAAGTGGCGCAGGCCAACGAGTCGCGAAGGGAGTCGCTTGCGGCGGACGTGGGCAGTGCCGCGGCTGGGATCACCCAGCGTGCCGCGTCGATGGACCGGACCGAGGTTGTCGAGTCCGTGTTGCTGGCGTTGCGGTCACTGTTCGACGAGGTCGACGACTAGCAATGCGGGCCCCGAGCGGCGTGGGCCCAAAGGCCGAGGGTCAACGGCCCTCGGGCGCGTCCCAGTCGGCGGTCAGGTCCCCGATGTGTGCAGCGTCGTTGAACGACCGCACCTGCCAGTGGTCGTCGGTTACGACCAGGTGGGTGATCGATCCGTTTCGGGCATAAGCCATCGATCGAGCCGGCTGATCGAAGACGTGGCCGACAAGGGCGCCTATGACCCCGCCGTGGCAAACAACCACGATCAGCTCGTCGACGTGTTCTTTGGCGAGGCGTTCGATGACCGGAACTGTTCGACTCCGCAGGTCCTCGTTGCTCTCTGCGCCGGGCACGACGCCCCATTCTGCGGTACGGCGCATCTCCAGTGCGAGGGGATGGTTCTCGGCCGACATCTTGCGAAAGAGCCCGGCCTCGTACTCGCCAAGGAAGACTTCGCGCAGGTCTGCTTCTACCTGGGGCTGCATCCCGACCCGAGTCGCCAGTGGCGCCGCGGTCTCGTGGGTCCGCACCAGCGTGCTGACGTAGATGGCGCCGATTGTTTCTCCGGCAAGCCTGTCGGCCACCAGCTGGGCCTGCCAGTGTCCCCGTGGGGACAAGGCCGGGTCGCCGTGGCCGTCGTGGGTGTCGAAGGGTTGTCCATCGACATATGGCATCGACTGGCCGTGGCGCACGAGGATCACCTGACAGGTGCCTGGCATCGGAAGGAATGATGGTTGGGGATAGCTGGTCACGGGGCGGACGATAGTTGCAGCGGCCGGGATTCCTCGGACCAAGCCCGGGTTCAGTCGTCGACCAGAGCGTCCAGTAGCGCTCCGACGCCCGGATCGGGGGCCGAACCGGATCGGGTTGCAGCTACCAGTTGACGGCGAGCGAGGATCTTCGCCCGGGTCAGGGGCGCCTCGCCGGTCTCGGCTTGCACTACGGGCAAGACAGTCCATCCGAGGCCGAGCCGCACCATTTCTTTCAGCACCTCGGGCTGATGTGATTCCGCAACTACATCGACCGGTGAGCCCAGCGCCCTCAGTTCGGTGGTGATCAGCTCGCGGGTGTGCGACCCGGAAGGAAACAGGACCCATGGTCCCCACGACGGTGGCGGTCCGGCGCGCCGTCCATCGGGGCGGTAGACGGCCAGTTCCTCGGTGAGCAGCGGCCGCAGATCAAAGGCCTGGGTCGTGGTTGTCGGCTCCACGCAGACGACTATGTCCAGGTCGGCGGCTGCCAACAGGCTCAACAATGTCTCCGACGGTGCGACTCGGAGATGCATGTCGAGGTCAGGACGAGCTTCTCGGAAGGCTCGCAACTCGGCGCCGAAATGGTGAATGGCTGCTGCGTCGATGAGCCCGACACGGATGTTGCCCACTGCCGCCCCTCGCGCTCGGTTGGCCCACCGGGTGAGATCAGCCGTTAGCGCCACCACCTGCCGGGCGTGATCGAGGACGGGTTTCGCCGAGGCTCGCAGGAGCCGCCTTCTTCCCGAGCGCTCGAACAGCGGGACCCCCAGCCTTCGCTCCAGTTCAGCTAGCCCCTGTGACAACGCCGATGCGCTGACGCCGAGCGACGCTGCTGCCCTGGCCCAGTTGTCCGATTCATCAACGGCAACCAGATACTCGAGTTGACGGATGGACAGATCGGGCAGGAGGGGGTCCACCCTTCGCACAATACATAAGACAGTCTTAACTAATCAACCATGACACGAAGAAGTCCTTATGATTGGTGCCTATGACTACAGCTCGCAGTATTCCTCCAGCTACCGGCCGCCTGGGTGTGTTGACCCCGGGTATGGGCGCGGTTGCCTCAACGTTCATCGCCGGCGTGATCGCCGCACGCCAAGGCATCAAGCCACCCCTCGGATCGGTCAGCCAGATGGCCCACATTCGATTGGGTACCAAAGACGAAGCGCGAAACCCCCTGATTCGCGAGTTTGTCCCCCTCGCCGAACTGGACGATCTGGTTTTCGGCGGTTGGGATCCGATCTCACCAAATGCCCTCGAAGCCGCTCGCACCTCGGGCGTTCTCAACGATTCCGACCTCGCTGCCATATCGAGCGAGCTGGAAGGCGTCGTCCCGATGGACGCAGTTTTCGATCAGGAATGGGTGTCTCGTCTCGAAGGGGTCCGGGTCAAGAGTGTGACCAACAAGTGGGACCAGGCAATGGCCCTCATAGACGACATCCAGTCGTTCAAGGAAGAAAATGAATGTGACCGGCTGGTCATGATCTGGTGTGGCTCCACCGAAGCCTTTCAGGAGCCCTCCCAGGTCCACGAGAGCGTCGCCGCCTTTGAAGAGGGCCTCAAGAACAACGACGCGAACATCTCACCCAGCCAGATCTACGCCTACGCAGCTCTGCAGTCCGATGTGCCATTCGCGAACGGGGCGCCGAACCTTACGGTGGATCTCGATTGCATGATCGAGCTCTCCAAAACCCGTGGAGTTCCCATTGCCGGCAAGGATTTCAAGACCGGCCAGACCCTGATGAAGACGATGCTGGCACCGGGGTTCAAGGCTCGCATGCTGGGCCTGCGCGGGTGGTACAGCACCAACATTCTCGGCAACCGTGATGGCGAGGTTCTCGACGCCCCGGAGAACTTCAAGTCCAAGGAAGTCTCGAAGCTCGGTGTTCTCGACACCATCCTCCAACCCGACGTGTATCCCGACCTCTATGGCGAGATCGACCACGTCGTCCGGATCAACTACTACCCGCCCCGGGGTGACAACAAAGAGGGTTGGGACGCCATCGACATCTTTGGTTGGCTCGGTTACCCGATGCAGATCAAGGTCGATTTCTTGTGCCGCGACTCCATCCTGGCGGCCCCCATCGTTCTCGACCTCGCCTTGTTCATGGACCTGGCCCACCGCGCCGGCGAGAGTGGTGTGCAGGAGTGGCTGAGCTTCTATCTCAAGGCGCCACAAGCGGCCGGTGCCGCTCCGGCTGAGCACGATCTCTTCATCCAGCAGACGAAGTTGAAGAACACCTTGCGGGAATGGATGGGCGAAGAGCCCGTCACCCACTCCGAGGCCGGCTGACCCCTCCAACACGTTCCACCCCGGAGCCGGCTCGACAGCTACCGGGGTATCCAGACCGTTTGCAACGGGACCTACCGGGCTCCGCCGCTCGCCGGCGGGCCCGGTACGGTCGCGGTCGCGCTCAATCCTGCTGGTCCGGATCCGATTAGTGCATGTATGGCAGCGCACCTCACCGCTCGATGCGGGTCGGAGACTCGACGCGTTTCAGGGAAGGGTTGCCGCATGCGCGCCGCGGTGGTGAGCGGCTGTTGGCCTTCGGACCGAGCAGGTCACACGCGGGGTGGTGATCGCGCTACTTCGCGTGCTGACGCGGAGTCTCGACAGCCCCACTTCTGCAAACTTCATTTCGGAGAAACCGGGTTGCCGTTCTATTCTTTCGGCTCGGAGCCACGATGAAGATCGCCTACCTCATCAACACCTACCCGGTGACGAGTTCGACGTTCATCCGTCGTGAGATCAGCGCGCTCGAGCGGCGCGGTCTGTCGATCGAGCGGTACGCCGTTCGGAGTTGGTCCGATTCACTGGTGGACCAGCAAGATCGCGACGAGTGGGAGCGGACCCACTACCTACTGACCGGAAATGTCGCCGGGCTGATCCTGGCCTTCGTCCGTGCGATGCTCACCGATCCCGTCAGCGTGGCTCGCGGGGCGCGTGTCTCGGGCCGGCTGGTGCGCAACGCCCGGGGACGCGTCATCCAACACATCGCCTACCTGTTGCAAGCCGTCTACCTCCGGCAGCACACGGCCAAGAACGGCATCAGCCACGTCCACGTGCATTACTCGACGAACTCCACTGCCGTCGCAATGTTGTCCGAGGCCATGGGTGGACCTTCATACAGCTTCACCGCACACGGGCCCGACGAGTTCGACGCCCCCGAGCTGAACAGCTTGGGACTGAAGGTCGAACGGGCGGCCTTCGTTGTCGCCATATCCGACTACTGCAAGACCGT
>JBPCTU010000577.1:0-4259 GCA_051011515.1 Acidimicrobiales bacterium | reverse complement strand
TTTGGAGCCGTGGGTTCGAGCCAGCTCGTATGCCAATGACGTCTTTCCGACGCCACCCGGGCCTACCAGGGTCAGGAGGCGACTCGAAGTCAGGAGATCTCCGAGTTCGGCCAAGTCGGCGGTGCGGCCAACCAGCCCGGTCAACCCTGCCGGAATGCGGTCGGACTTGCGGTCGTCTGCGGTTGGCACCGGAGTCGCGGACTCATCGGTCTGAACAACGTCGCCAATGAACTCGTAACCCCTGCCGTGCACGGTGCGGATCAAGTTCTGAGCGGTCCCATCGTCACCTATCGCGCGGCGTGCCGCCTTGATCCTGCTGGTGAGCGCCGACTCGCTGACAAACCGATCGCCCCACACTTCGTCGAGAATGTCTTCTTTGGTCGCGACCGACCCGGCGTGTTCGACCAGGAAAGCGAGGACGCTGAACACCTGAGGTTCGATCGAGGCCGCCTCGCCGTTTTGTCTGAGTTCGAACCGCTGAGTATCCAGTTCGAACCCTTCGAATAGGTAGATCACCTTCGCCTCTGGTCCATGTGCCCTATGCCGGTCGGCTCAAACGTAGTGGGCAACTGCCTCGGTGGTAGGTACGGCCCATTCACTGGCCCAGCCGCGCGCCGATGGGCCGCCCATCGCAGTACGGGTGGTGCCGCGTGTGAATCCGGAAGGAACGAGTGAATGGCTGTGGGGCGCAAGCTTTTGACAGTGTTGGTGGCGGTAGTCACGATAGGGATGTTGGCGACGTCCGCTGCGGCGGCAGCAGAACCGGAGCCGCCCGTCGATGACTGGATCGTCACTCTCGAACCGACGGCTGACCCAGAGGCATATGCCCAGCCTCTGGCCGACTTCGCCGGTGGAGATCTAGGTCTGGTATTCGAGAACGTGCTCGGCGGATTCGCGTTCACGGGTACTGACGAAGCTGCGGCAGCGCTCGAGAGCCTCCCGTGGGTGTCTTCAGTCAGCCGCGACCGCTCGTTCTCGCTCACAGAGGATGTGGGATTCGGCGTCGTCCGGATCGATGGCCTGGAGGCCCAGGCCCAAGGAGGCGGCAGCTACCGAGGTTCCGGCATACGCATCGCCGTGATCGATTCAGGCGCTGACCTCGATCACCCCGACCTGGTCGACAACATTGATCCGGTCAACCAGAAGAACTGTGTGAGTGCTGAACAGGCTCCCGAGGACGACAACAGCCACGGCACCCATGTCGCAGGAATCGCTGCGGCCGCATGGGGGCCTGAAGGCAACGAAGGCGTCGTGGGGGTTGCGCCCGAGGCGACGGTAGTTGTGGTCAAGTCCTTCGACGGCGACGGCAACGCCACCACCGAACAGGTCTTGTGCGGTATCAACTATGTCGCCGGGCTGGCCGGCGACGGGATGCCGACCATCGCCAACATGAGTTTCGGCGAGACTGGCGTTACGAGCGAGTGTGACGACGAAGATACCTCTGACGTCATCCACGAAGCCGTCTGCGACCTGGCCGATGTTGGGGTCATCCCAGTAGCCGGTGCGGGCAACAACGCCGGGCCGGTGAGCAACTTCATCCCCGCAGCCTTCCCCGAGACCATCGCAGTCTCCGCGCTCACAGACCGAGACGGAAAGGCTGACCGAACGGGTGGATGTGACATCAATGTGATCTATCTCTTCGACTGCGACGACTCCTTCGCCGACTACAGCAACTACGGCGCTGCGGTCGACGTCATCGCACCCGGCTCGGGCATCTACTCGACTGTCCCTGTCTCGAGTGGAAGCCACGACTACAAGTCCGGAACCAGCATGGCCACTCCGCACGTGAGTGGCGTCATCGCAATGATGCTGTCGGCCAACCCTGACCTCACAACCGACCAAGCGCGATTCATTCTCCAGCGCAGCGGTGAATGCCCGCTGCCCTTCGGTTCGCCGAACCTACTTCAAGCCACGACGTGCCTCGGTCAGGGGTCCTGGGATGACGATTCCGATTCCACGACCGAACCGCTGGTGAACGCCGACCGTGCGCTTCAGGATGTCCTGGCGCTGATGGGTGGAAACGGATTCCCGCCCCTGGCTTCGTTCACACCATCATGTGTCGAGCAGATGTGTTGGTTCACCGACACCTCGGTTGACTTCGAAGGCCCGATTGTGAGCTGGGCCTGGGACTTCGGCGATGGCCAGTCGGCTGGGACCGAGAATCCCTCGAACACCTACGAGATTCCCGGCACCTACACCGTCGAGTTGACGGTTCAGGACGCAGCTGGGAACAGCGACATTGTCTCCCAGGATGTGACCGTGCCTGCACCGGGGCCCGGTGTCCAGGGCGACTGGGTCGGCTCGACAGGAGCTGACGGTTTCGTTCTCGGCGCGTGGGAAGGCGGAGAGGGCGACCTTTCCGAGATGACTTATGCTGGGCTCACGCTGGAGACCGGTTTCCGGCACCAGTGGTCGGCCGAGACATCCGAGGTCAGAGCCGTCGAGGCGCCTGATGAAAGCGTCCGCAAGGCCGGCGCTTGGTACGGGCCAGAACTGGTAACGCTGAATCTCGACTTCACCAGCGCTTACTCGGGCCCCGTCAACGTGTATGCCCTGGACTGGGACAGCGATGCTCGTCGCCAGACTGTCACTTTGGACGACGGCAACGGCGAGCAGAGCTTCAATCTCGATTCCCCGTTTGACCAGGGTGCGTGGATGACGTTTGACGTCGACGTGATCGCAGGTACGACGGTGACCATCACCGCCGAAGCGACCGACGGACCGAACGCTGTCATCTCCGCTGTTACCCTTGGAAACGACACCGCGACACCTCTCCCACCAGCCCCACCGACAGGCGGTGACTGGGTCGGATTGAAAGGCGCAGATGGATATGTGCTGAGTGCGTGGAACAGCTCGAGTGACGAGGTGTCCATGCAGTTCGCAACGGTCGACCTGGTTCGAGGCGCACGTCACCGGTGGTCGGCAAGCGTTTCAGAAGAGCGGGCGGTTGAGGCTCCAGACCAGAGTCATCGCAGGGCCGCTGCCTGGTACGACTCCGACAAGGTTCTCCTGGAGCTGGACTTCACTCTTGACTACGCCGGTCCCCTCAAGGTTTATGCGCTCGATTGGGATGGCACCAGCCGGCGCCAGACAGTGACCGTCGACGACGGTCGAGGGCCCCAGTCGGTGGGTCTCGCCCAAGCGTTCGATCAGGGCGCCTGGATGACCTTCGACCTGGACGTGACGGCCGGGCAGACTGTGACCGTTCAGGCGGTCAAGAACGCTGGTGTCAACGCCGTGGTATCGGCCGTGATGGTCGGTGGATCCACGCCCACGCCTCCACCCCCCGCCCCACCGAGTGGTGGCGACTGGGTTGGCGTGAAAGGCGCTGACGGCCATGTGTTGGCCGCTTGGGAGTCCGACACCGACTTGGATTCCAGCCCTTTCGCCAGTGCCACCCTCGTGCAGGGGTCGCGTCACCGCTGGGAGGCCAGCACTCCCGAGAGCCGTGCGATCGAAGCTCCGGACGAGAGTCATCGCCGAGCTGCCGCATGGTACGACGCCCAGCAGGTTCAGGTTGATTTGGACTTCGTCGGCGACTACTCCGGACCGGTCCATGTGTACTCGCTGGACTGGGACGGCACGCAACGCCGCCAGATCGTCTCGGTGGATGACGGCAGCGGGCCCGAACAGGTCAGCCTCATTCAGCCGTTCAACGCTGGAGCATGGGCGTCGTTCGACGTGGACGTCACTGCTGGCTCGACGGTGACCGTCACTGCGGCGAACAACGGTGGGGTGAACGCAGTGATCTCGGCCATCCTTTTGGGCGACGACAGTGCCACGCCACCACCGGACCTGCCGCCGACCGCGGCGTTCTCCGTTAGCTGCACCGACCTTGACTGCCAATTCACCGATCAATCGACTGACGCCGAGGGCGACATCGCTTCCTGGTCCTGGTCGTTCGGTGATCCGGACACATCGACGGCGCAGTCCCCCAGCCACTCGTACTCGAGTCCTGACACGTACTCGGTGTCACTGACGGTGACCGATGAGGGTGGGAACACTGACTTCGTAGTCAAAGAGGTCACCGTGCCAATGGAGGCCGGACCCGGCGTGCAGGGCGATTGGGTCGGCGCCAACGGTGCCGACGGCTACGTGCTCGCCGGTTGGAACAGCAACAGCGACCTTGTGTCGATGCCACTGGCGACGTTCAGCCTTGATCAGGCGTCGCGTCATCGGTGGGACACCAACACAGCCGACGTCCGTGCCGTCGAGGCACCCGACGAGAGCCACCGTCGGGCCACGACGTGGTATCACTC